>CAZJCB010000122.1:0-6754 GCA_964544245.1 uncultured Christensenella sp. | reverse complement strand
GTTCTCAAGCCTCAAAACCGTGTTTTCGTGCTTTCCGTGTCAAACTCGGGAAAAAAAGACCAAGGTCTGATTCTTCTGTTCGCACTGGCCCATCTCGTCCTGCTGATGCCGCACCGCACGTTTGGCGGTTACCAATATGGTGCTCGTTACGGGGTCGACCTGATCCCCTACGCGCTGCTGTACCTGTCCCTCAAGGGCGGCAGGGGACCGGTCGTTTCCCAGTCCGTCCTCCTGGCGCTTGGCTTTGGCATGAGCGTGCTTGGCAGCTTTGCCGTCAGGGTCCCCTGAGGCGACTAAACGCTCTGCTCCAGATACGCCAGATACTGCTCGCGGGTCATCAGGGTTTTGCGGGGTTTTGTTCCTTCGTTGCCGGAAATGATGCCGCGGCGGGTCATCTCGTCGATCAGGCGGCCAGACCGGGCGTATCCAACGCGCAAAACGCGCTGGAGCATGCTGATGGACATCTGCCCCGCTTCCACCGCCATCTCGATGGCCTGCGGCAGCAATTCGTCAAACTCACCGTCCCCGCCTTCACTGCTTTCGCTGCTTCCGCCGCCCTCGGGCTGGTCCGCTTTTTCAATGTGTTCGATGAGGTCCAGGTTATATTCCGCCTTGTTGCGGCTCCTGATGTATTCGACCGTCTGTTCCACGTCCTTGTCCGATACGAAACAGCCCTGGATGCGGATGGGTTCCCGGGTGGTCGACCTGTAAAGCATATCGCCGTATCCGAGCAATTTCTCCGCGCCCTGGCCGTCCAGGATGGTCTTTGAGTCAAAGGGTGAACTGACCCTGAAGGCGATTCGGCCGGGGATATTGGCCTTGATGACGCCGGTGATGATGTTGACGGACGGGCGCTGAGTGGCAAGGATAAGGCAGATGCCCGCGGCGCGGGCTTTTGCCGTGATACGCTTGATGTGGTCCTCAACCATCTTCCCGCTGGTGGTCATCAGGTCGGCCATTTCGTCCACGATCACGATCACACGGGGGATGGGTTCCTCGTCGGGCCCCAGTTTCCTGTTATAGGCGTCCAGGTTGCGCACGCCGGCTTCGACCAGGATCTGGTAGCGCTCGTCCATTTCCTGGCAGACCCAGTCCAGCGCGGCGGCGGCTTTCTTGGCGTCGGTGATGACCGGCATCATCAGGTGCGGCACGTCGTTGTAGGGCTGCAGCTCCACAAACTTGGGATCGATCATGATCATGCGCACGTGGCGCGGTGAGGCGCGGTAGAGCATGCTGCAGATGATGCTGTTGATACATACGGACTTGCCGCTCCCGGTGGCGCCGGCGATGAGCAGGTGGGGCATATCCATCAGTTCGCAGACGATGGGGGTCCCGGTGATGTCCTTTCCCAGGGCGACGGCCGTGGGCGACCTGGACTCCTGCATGCGGACCGAGGACAGGACTTCGCGGAGGTAGACTTTGGACGTTTTGTCATTGGAGACTTCAAGGCCGACAAAAGACGTGCCGGGGATGGGCATCTCGGCCCGGATGTCGCCTTTGGCCTTGAGTTCGATCGTCAGGTTGTCCATGACGCTGCGCAGCCGGCTGACGTTGACCCCTTCCGCCAGTCGGATCGCGAAGCGCGTGACCGTCGGCCCGTGGGTGATGTCGTGCAGGTGGGCGGGAATGGAAAAGCTTTTCAGGGTCTCGATCAGTTTTTCCGCCCTCGCGAGGTCTTCCACAGTCGTGTCCGCCGTATCGCTTTCGGGCGGCTCCGTCAGCAGGCGGACGGGCGGCGTTTCGTAGTCGTCCAGAACGAGCTTGATTTGTTTGACCGCGGGCTTCCTGACCATTCCGTCCAGGGAGTCCCTGATGACCGGTTCTTCACGCCGGGCAATGCTGACTTTTTCGCCGCTGAGCGCGACGGCGGGCTGTACGTTGACCGTGCGGGCCGGGGCTTCATCCTGCTTCGCCGCGTGCCCTGGCGGCATTGTCTCAGGGGGCTCAGCAGCTGCCGCGGCGGCTGCCGCAGGTACAGGTTGGACCGCCTCCGGAGCGGGTTCGTCCGTTTTTGCGGCGGCTGCGCCCCTTCCTGCCCGGCGCACTGCCCCGCTTTCCTCTTTCGTTGCCTGCGAGCTTTCAGGCCGGGGTTCCGGTGATTGCCGGGCCTGAGTCTGCAAATTAGGCAGCGGCTGGGCCTGGACTTTTTGCTCATCGGCAGACTGAATATCCCGCTCAGGGACGGCGCCCCTGGGCTGGGCAGGTTTCGCATAGACGCTTTCGTGATGCCGGAGCTCTGCCGGCGGATATGCTGAAGCGCTCGCCTGAAGCGGCGGTTCTTCCAGGATGGTTGAAGCCGGCTGGGCGACGAAACCCGGCTGTGAACCCTTCACAGGCTGAAACGCGGGGACCGCTTCCGCGGCGGGCCAGGCCGGCTGCTGAGGCTGATAGGGTTCCAATCCGAAATCGTCCTCAGGGTACACGGGCGGGACGTCCGGTTTCTGCTGCGCCGCGTTCACCGGTTCAGGTACGGGCTGCACCTTGACAGGCCTTCTGTTCACGCGGTCGCTGATGCGCTGGACGAGCCTGGCCGGGCTCTGCCGCAGCAGCGCGAAGAGCAGCGCGATCAGCATCAGGACCAGCACGGCAATCGCTCCCGCGCTTCCAAGGGACATATAGAGGGGCCAGGCCAGCAGCATGCCCATCGCGCCGCCGCCGGGATAAAAACCGTTCTCTGAAAACAGGCCGTAATAGCGCCGGTAGGAAGCCGCCAGGAATTCGCTCATGCTGTCCGGATAAGCGGATTGGCGGAGGAAATTCAGGTTCCGGATATAGGGCATCAGGCTGGGGTATTCCTTGTCGTTGACCCGGAGCGTCACCGTCATCATGGCCCCTGCGGCCAGGAACAGCAGCAAGGTGACCAGGAAAGGGTACATGGATACATAACGCTTGGCGGACAAGCACAGCAGGACGCCCAGCCAGATAACAAGGGCCGGGACTATCCTGTACATCCCGCCGCCCAGGCCGATGGCCATGCCCTTGAAAAAATTAAGGGATGCGGAGGCGGTCTGAAGCAGCGCGCCCAGCAGCATCATGAAACCGAAAGAAACCAGCGCCACCCCAAGGGGCAGCGTCAAAGCGCCCCCCCTGTCCGTGGACTGGACGTTCGTCCCGGATTTTCTTTTCTTTACTGCCGCAGCCATACCGATCCCATTGTGCTATTGCGCCCTGTAAAGCCAGACGGCATGGAGCAGCCCGTCCGAATCAAAGAACAGGCGCAATTCGTTCTCTCCAAAGGCGTAGGCGACGAGCTCGCCCGCCGGAAGTCCGTATGTGTCCCCGGCAATACTGTCCAGCGTTACAGCTGACGCGGGCGATCCCAGCACATTGAGCGCTTCATCCCTGCCTGTACGTCCGGTGATGAGACCGTACAGGTTCATCCGCCGGGACAGGATCCCGGACAGGAGCCCGCCGTCGCGGGCGATGAGAACGGTGCCGCGATAACGATCGTCTTCCAGTTGGTATTTTTCCCCCTCGGGGAATCCTTCGGGGTCATACAGCAGGGAATGCCGTTGGACCAGGTCTGAGACCGGGTCATCGAGCCGGGCGTCCAGCCCCGGCAGGCAACCTTCAGCCGCCGCTTGGGCGATCAGGGCGGGCGTATCCGGCTGTACGGCCAGGCGTTCCCTGACACCCAGATTGAACAGGAGAGACCCCTCGCCCAGGTCAAGGAGCGGTTCGAGCTCATGATAGAGATAATGGATGGACGCGCTGCGGCCGGATAGCCAGGTCAGGCTGTTGTCCGGGTAATAGAAACTCAGCCCGGTTTCCGTGATGAGCACCCTGTCCAGAGGAAAGGGAAACAGGTCTTCGATGTTCAGGTAATTGGACAGGCTGTCGGCGAACGCCTCTGCTGTGTCTGATTCGATGGCCTCCACCGCCTCCGCCGCGTCGGCAAACAGGGCTTCGTGGCTGACCTTTTGGCCGTTGGCCAGGTCAAACATCAGGGGGATATGGCTCTGCCCCGTTCTCCCGGAAGGCATCCGGCCCTGCGCGTTGAGCAGTACGCTCAGGAGGTCATGGCCGTCCCGTGAGGGAAGGATGACGGCGCTTGCCGTTGTCTCAAGGCTGCCCGGGGTCCCAGAGGCGAGCAGCAGCAGCGTGTTCAGGTGCGCCTGCGCCGCTTCCCTGATCTGGGCGTTGACGCTGTCCTGGACAAAAACGTTGTCCATCCCGCTCAGCGAGGGGATCTGTACATAGGACTCCCCCGCCTCTTCCCGTGCAAATTCAACGCTGACCTGCGCCGCCGCGGAAAGGCAGAAAACAAGCGCCAGGACAGCCGGCAAAACCCTGCCCGCCCTATGAAAGCGTCTGTGCATGACTATCGCCTCCTCGTAACGATTGTAACGCAGGCGGCAATTTGTTGCAAGTTTGAAACAGTATGAAATAGAATTGTCACGATTCCGGGGGAACCGGATCCTGATGGTTTCCCTTGAGGGCGTAGCCTTTCTTCTGGCTGGTCCCTTCCTGGCGGGCGAAGTTCTCCCTGTTCTTTTCCAGGTAGATCCTGTGGATCTCTTCCGCGTCCATCCCCGCGGCCAGGCACATGCTCAGAAAGAAATGGAGAATGTCGACCAGTTCCTCTTTCAACGCGCCGTTGTCAGGTTCTTTTGGGTTTTTCCACCATTTGAAATTGACTTCGTCCAGCATTTCAGCCATTTCGCTGAGCATCGCGAGGGTGTATTTCTGAATCCAGGTCATCGGGTCAATGCCCGTCAGGCCGCGCTTTTCCTTGATGCTGTCGTTGAGCGCTTTCTGGATCGCGAGCATTTCCTCAAGCCTGTCCATCATGTGCCCTCCCCTTTTTATTCAGGTGCTTTTCGATCTTTTTCCCGACAAAGGCGCGTTTGGGCTCCCCGTCAAGCAGCTCTTTCGCGACGCGGTTCACGTCCTTCAGCTTCACCTTGCGCATCATGGCCAGCGTTTCCCTTGGCTGGAGGATGCGGTCATGCAGCAGCAGGTTGATGCCCAGGCCGGCCATTCGCTGATAGGCGCTTTCCATGCTCAGCACGTACCCTGTCCTCAGCTGGGCCATGGTTTGCATGAATTCCCTTTCGGTCACCCCTTTCGCGGCGACGTCCCGCGTTTCCTGCTCAACGATATTCAGCACCTGCTCCAGTTTCTTTGGGGCGCAGGCGGCGTAGACGGAAAAATCCCCGCAGCCGGGATAGAAGGAAGGAGCGCTGTAGATGTTGTACACCAGCCCCTGCTCTTCACGCACCTGCTGGAAGAGGCGCGAGGAAACCCCGCCCCCGAAGGCGGTGGAGAGGGCGATCAGCGCGTGCCGGTCCTCGTGAAGGCTTGGGAGCGCCTTGTAGCTCACGCAGAGGTGCGCCTGCTCGATATCCTTTTCAAGCGACAGGGTCATCCCGCCCTCCAGAACGCTGTTCTCCGGGATATCGGTGTTCTGCTCTCCCTGCCAGCCTGAGAACGCTTCTTCCGCCAGCGCGGTCAGCCGCTCAGGGTCAAAGCGCCCGGTCATGGAGAGGACGGCGTTGGCCGGCTGGTAATGGCGCGCCCTGAAGTCGCTGAAGGCCTCCAGACTGTAGGAAGTGATGGCTTCCCTGCTGCCCAGGATGGTCTGCGCCAGGCTCTGTTCGCCGTATAAGCCCTTGTGGATGAGGTTGAACACCAGGTCTTCCGGCGAGTCGGCCTCCATCGCGATTTCTTCCAGGATGACCTGTCGCTCCCTGTCAAAATCATCCCCTGCGTTGCGCGGATGGACCGTCATGTCCGCTAACAGGCTCAGGGCTGCCGGAAGGTCCTTGTCCGTGGTCCTCGCGTAATAGCTGGTGCAGACTTTGCTGGTCGCGGCGTTGACGTTGCCGCCGATCAGGTCGATCTCCTCCGCCAGCTGCCTGGCGCTGCGGCTTTGTGTGCCCTTGAAGGCCATGTGTTCGACAAAATGGGACAGCCCGGTCTCTTCAGGCTTTTCCATTATGGACCCGGCCTTGACAAAGATGCCGACGGAGGCGGAGCGCAGGTGGGGCAGGCGCTCCATGATCAGCCTCAGGCCGTTTGGCAGTGTGTGTGTTTGAATCATTCCGCTCCTTTTGACAAAAGCGGCTTGTCTTGGTATGAAGAAGACAAGCCGCGCCGGGGGTTTCCGTCAACCGCGGTTCAGCGGCATCTCTTGAGGGTCTGTTTGCTGGTCAGTTCTCGTTTCTCCTGGGCGGGCGGCCGTCACGGCGGGGCGGGCGGTTCGCGCTGTCGCCGGGGGCGGTGTGGGCGAAACTGCGCGGCTTGTACTGCATGTCGTTGCGCACCAGGTTCACGCGGCCCTGGGAGTCGATTTCGCTCACCTTGACTTCGACCATGTCGCCGATGGACAGGACGTCCTCCACCTTCTCGACCCGTTCGTTGGCCATTTTGGAAATGTGCAACAGGCCGTCCTTGCCGGGCAGCAGTTCGATGAAGGCGCCCATGGTGCTCAGGATCCGGACGACCTTGCCCTCGTACACCTCTCCGACCTCGACGTCCTTGGCGATGCCCTCAATAATGCGCCTGGCCTTGGCGGCGGCTTCCTCATCGGGCGTAGCGATGGCGACGCGGCCGTCGTCCTCGATGTCGATCTTGACGCCGGTGTCCGCGATGATCTTGTTGATCATCTTGCCGCCGGGGCCGATGACTTCGCGGATCTTGTCCGGATTGATAAAGAAGGTGATGATCTTGGGCGCGTATTTGCTCAGCTGCTTGCGTGGTTCCCCCAGGGTCTCCAGCATGATTTTCAGGATATGCAGCCTGCCGGTCAGCG
>CAZJCB010000121.1:0-6831 GCA_964544245.1 uncultured Christensenella sp. | reverse complement strand
AAGGCTACTGGTACCCCGTGCGCGTGTGCAACATGGTGCTGGCCTACAACCCCGAACTGTACAAGCCCGAAGATCTGCCCAAGAGCTTTGAGGAGTTCGCCTACGACGAAAGCCTGAAAGGCCTGATTTCCATGGGTAACCCGCTTACCTCCGGCACCACCATGGCCAGCGTTGCGGCTCTGAGCGACCTGTACGGCTACGAGTACTTCGAGGCGCTGGGCAGGAACAACGTCATGATCGAGTCCGGCTCCACGGCGCTGGCGAAACTGGAAACCGGCGAGTGCAAGGCCATCATGATCCTTGAGGAGTCCGTGCTTAAAAAGCGCAAGGAAGATGGCAGCAAGCTGTCCGTGATCTATCCGGAAGACGGCGTCATCCTGATCCCCTCCACCGTCATGACAGTGGCGGAAGACCGCAGCGCCAACATGAACATCCGGGCCTGTGAGGCCATCACCGACTGGCTCCTGTCCCAAGACGGGCAGCAGTTCGTCATCGAAGGGTTCATGCACTCCGTTTTCAAGGGCTCCACGGCCATCCCCTTTGACTCCGTGGACACCGAAGGGCTCATCGCCAACGACATCGGGGTCGACTGGGTGCGCTGCTACACGATGCGCGACGAGATCCAGAACGCTTTCCAGCAGAACGTCACCATCAGCAAATAAACCGGGGAACCTTGAAACCAACTCGGGCGGAGCGGAGCCGGGCAGCCCGGTTCTCTCCGCCCTTTTTTAGGGGAGATCGCGCATGAGAACCCGCCTGATGCCTGACAGCGGCCGCCGGACCCGGGCTGCCCTTGCCCTGGTTCTGGCGCTGGCTGTGCTGCTCATCGCCCTGGGCGCAGGCGGCATCGGGGCATTTGACCGGTCCGGCTTTGACGAGGCGCGGGCCTTTTCCCTGATCCATCAGGCTGGCCGCCGCGCCGGGGACGGGCTGGCGGCGGACATGCCAATGATTAATACTCTTGGCGAAGGGGAGAGGAAAACCCTGGACGGCGTGATGGACGGTGTCATCAGCAGCCTGTGGCGCAAGGTACGCTACCAGGGGGAAACGCTTCCGGATTACAGCCGTGCGGACGCCGCCAAGCGGGCGGAGGTCATGAATGCCCTGCTGAGGGAAACGGGCGACCTCACCCTGAAAACGCAGGTCAGCCGCGCGGTGGAAACACTGGGTATCGCCCGGGCAGGCGTAGCCGGGGACGGAGAGCCGGCTTACAGGCGGCTGATCCTGGACCTGGCGGGAGGCCTGCGGGAAGACGCGGCGGACACCCTGCGCGCAGAACTGGAAGCTGTGGAGCAAAGGGCCGCCCAGGCGGTCGAGCGGGCAGCCAGGGCGGATTCGCAGGTCCTCTTTGAAGAGGCTGTCGGGGAGAAACGCCTGTCGCGCTACAGCGAAGGCGGCGCAGGGATGGTCCATGTGGCGCGCGCGCTGTTCCTCGAGCTGATGGCCGTGCGCCCTGAGGCGGATCTGGCGGACCTGTTCGCGCTGCTTCAGGAAGTCCCCAAGGACACGCAAGCCCTGGGAGACCTGTTCCAATCCCTCCCGGAGGAAGTGTTCCCGGCGGTCCTGGATGCCCTGACCCCTGACAACATCGCAGGCGCGCGGTTGCTTTCGCTCACCAGGGAACTGTATGCCGCGTTGAAAGTTGAGCATCCGGACATCACCGGCTTTGACCACAGCCCCCTGCTCCTGCTTCAGGCGGAGGCCATGGGGGAGGAGAGCGCCCAGCTGCTGAGGGACCATACGGAGCGGCTCCATGCGCAGGCCTGGAACGAACGCCTGGCGCCGCTGCTATCCCGGGCGCTGGATTTGGCGGCGGAGGGGGCAAAGCCGGAGGACGGGCTCATGCTCGCTTCCCTGGGGGATTACGTTTCCGGGAAACCCCTGGAAACCATCCAGGACGGGTTGGCCAGCCTGCTCATCCAGGCACGGGATGCAGACACTGGCGCCATGATCGAAGATTACCTCAGGGAACTGCCGGAGCAGGGCGCTTTTGAGACCAGGGCCCGGTTGATTGCCGCCCTGTTCATCTTTCAGGCGCCCAAACTGCCCGTCGCGGTCCAGCGCGCGCTCACGGACCTCAAGGCGGGGGAACGCGATGCCTTCCGCGCGGACCTGCTGGGCGCGCTGGCTGACGCAAACGCGCCCCTGCCGGCCCTGGCCCTGGAGGCGCTGGAGGCCGACGGTACTGAGCGGAACGAACTGCTGCTCTATCTGCATTTGCTGAGCGGCAGCGGCTGGTCGGATCTGTACAGTGAGCGGATCGGCACCGGCCTCAGGCTGGCGGTGCGCGGCAACGCGCCCCGCATCCGGGCCGCGCAGGGGATCGCCGGGGGCGGCGGCAACTTTTTTGCCCAGACGGTCAACAGCATGGGCAAGGCGCTGGCCCTCTTTGGCGCGCTGCTCCTGGTCGACGCCCTGCTGCTGGCTTTCCTGATGCGCTCCGGGCGGGACTGGCGCTTTGACGTGAAGTGGCTGCTGATCCTGCTGATCGTGGATTTCATGCTGGTGTTCCAGGTCCTGCCGCTGGGATACCTGCTCTACCGTGCTTTCACGCCGCAGGGCAGCTTTTCCCTCGCCACCTTCGGGCGCCTGTTCAGTTACAACATGAACCGCAGTGCCCTGGTGAACACGGTTGTCGGCGGGCTTTCCGCGATGGTGCTGGGCACGCTGATCGCCTTCCCGCTGGCCTGGCTGGTGGGCAGGACCAACCTGTACGGGAAGAGGTTTTTCCGCCGCCTGTTCGTACTGACCTACATGGTGCCGCCCTATGTGGGCGCGATGGCCTGGCTGCGCCTGCTCAACCCCAACGTGGGGAACATCAACGTCGCGCTGCGCGCCCTCTTCGGGCTCACCGGCGCGACCGGCCCCATCAACGTGTACAGCCTCGCCGGCCTGGTTTGGGTGCTGACCACGTTTTATTACCCTTACGCCTTTATCACCATTTCCCGTGCGATGGAAAAGATGGATCCCTCGCTGGAGGAAGCCTCCCGCGTGTCCGGCGCCTCGCCCTTTGTGACCCTCGTCCGGGTGACCCTGCCCATCATGACGCCTTCGCTGATTGCGGGCGCCCTGCTGGTATTTGTCAGCGCGGCCAGCTGCTACGGTATCCCCTCCATTATCGGCGCGCCCGGCAAGGTGCACACCGTGACCACCCGCATCATCGAGTACTACGGCCGGGGCACCCAGGGGCTCAACGACGCGACCGGGCTGGCGGTCTTCCTGATGGTGCTGGCCATCTTCATCCTCTACCTGTCCGACTTTGTCATCGCGAAAAAGCAGTACATCACCGTGTCCGGCAAGTCCACCCGCCCCAACATCGTGGACCTGCGGGCCTGGCGCACGCCGCTGACGGTCCTGGTGTCCCTGTTCGCAGGGCTCATCGTCCTGCTGCCCTTTACGACCATCCTCACCACCTCGCTGAAGATCGACGTGGGCAAGTCCCTGACGGATGCGGGGAACTTCACCATCTCCCAGTGGACCACCATCTTTTCCCGGTCCGAAACCATGGCCAGCCTCAGGAACAGCCTGGTTTTCGCCTCCGTCGCCGCCACGGTGGGCATCGTGGTCGCCATCTCCATGAGCTATCTGATGCAGCGCACGCGAATCCGGGGCCGAAGGCTGCCTGATTTCCTGATCACCCTGGGCTCGGGCTCGCCGTCGGTGGTCATCGCGCTGGGGCTGATCATGAGCATGCAGGGCCGTTTCGGGGTGAACATCTACAACACCGCCTACATCCTCATCGTCGCCTACCTCATCAAGTACATGATGATGGGCATGCGCACCGTGACCTCCGCCATCAGCCAGATCCATGTGTCGCTGGAAGAATCCTCCCAGGTCGCCGGCGCTTCCTGGCTGGGCACCATGCGCCGGGTGACGGGGCCCCTGATTTTTCCCTCCATCGCGGCGGGCTGGTTCCTGATTTTTATCCCCTGCTTCTACGAGCTGTCCATGACGACCCTGCTGTATTCCAACACCACCAAGACCATCGGGTTCCAGCTGTATGAGTATTGGACCTACACCAGCCAGCCGCAGGCCAGCGCGATGGCGTTTGGCATCCTGCTCATTGTCATCCTCATCAACGCGCTGCTCAGCCGCCTGACCAAGGGCGAGTTTTCCATCTAGACCGGAGGGCCAGCATGTCAAGCGTCACCATCAGGAACGTCACCAAGTCCTTTGGCAGCAACCTCATCCTGAGCGATTTCAACGAGGTGTTCCGGGACGGCGAGTTTGTCACCCTCCTGGGGCCTTCCGGCTGCGGGAAGACCACCATGCTGCGCATGATCGCGGGGTTTGAGAAACCCAGCACGGGGGAGATCTACATCGAAGACACCCTGGTCTCCGGCGGGAACACCTTTGTGCCGCCGGAAAAGCGCGGCGTGGGGATGGTGTTCCAGAGTTACGCCGTCTGGCCGCACATGGATGTGTTCCATAACGTGGCTTACCCGCTCACCATTGGGAAAGCTAACCGGAAGACCATCGCGGACAAGGTGGAGAAGGTGCTGGACATCGTGCACCTGTCCCGGTACGCCCAGCGCTACCCGAACCAGCTGTCCGGCGGCCAGCAGCAGCGCGTCGCCCTGGCCAGGGCCCTGGTGGCGGAACCCAAATTGCTCCTGCTGGACGAGCCGCTCTCCAACCTGGACGCCAAGCTGAGGGAGGGGATGCGCTTTGAGATCAAGGACATCCAGCGCCGCCTGGGCATCACGGTGGTGTACGTCACCCACGACCAGACGGAGGCCATGGCGATGAGCGACCGGGTCTTCCTTATCAACCGCGGCGTCGTGCAGCAATCCGGAACGCCCGAGGAGATCTACAACCAGCCGGTCAACCAGTTTGTCGCGGATTTCCTGGGCAAGGTCGACTTTCTCAATGGCGAGGCAAAGGAGGGGGCCATTTATCTGAACGGCGCGGGCGTGTCCGTCCCTTACGCGGGCGCCCGCCGGGGCGCGGTGGAGGTGGCCATCCGGCCGGAGAACATCCGGATGGACACGGAAGGCGAGGGCGTGCCCGGGGTCATCACCAGGCGGTATTACCTGGGCGACGTGAGCGATTACCGGGTCAGGGTCGGCGAAATCGAGCTCCGGGTCATCCGCGAAGGCCGGAGCTACAGGCAGTTCAACCCCGGCGACACCGTCCTGCTGAACCTGAGCGACTATCTGGTTTTTGATGACGACGGTTCGCTGCGTGAACAGCTCAAAATCCAGACCTGAGCCTGCGGGCATCGCTCATTTTCCTGGTTTCCGGCGGGTATAATAGCATAACACCGGACCAATGAACACGGGCAGCATTGCCCGGAAGGCGGAGAGCGTATGAAGTGGGAAGGCAGGCGGAAGAGCAGCAACGTCAGCGACCAGCGGGGGAGCGGCACGGGCGGCGGCTTCAAGGCGGGCAAGACGGCGGCTACCGGCGGCATCGGCCTGATCGCGGCGTTGGTCCTGTTCCTCCTGACCGGGAACGGGGATTTCCTGGGGGAGATGTTCGGCGGCGGGCAGGTCGCCCTGCCGGACACCGGCCAGCAGGGCGGCTATACCGAAACGGCGCAGGAAAAGCAGCTGTTTGACTATGTGTCCGTAGCGCTGGCGGACATCGAGGATACCTGGAACCTCATCCTGCCGGAGTCGGAATACCGAACGGAGTATGTGGAGCCGTCGCTGGTCATCTATTCGGGCCGCGTGGACAGCGGCTGCGGCGCCGCCGATTCCGGCGTCGGCCCCTTCTACTGCACCACTGACAAGACCATTTACCTGGACCTGAGCTTTTATGATACCCTCGTCAAGCGCTACGGCGCCAAGGAGGGGGATTTTGCGATGAGCTACGTCATCGCCCATGAGGCCGGGCACCATGTGCAGACCCTCCTGGGCGTCACCCAGCAGTTGAATACCTTAAGGCGCCGGGTCGCTTCGGGCACCATGAGCCAGACGGAGTTCAACCGTTACAGCGTTGCCTATGAGCTGCAGGCCGACTACCTCGCCGGCGTCGTCGCGCGCTACATGCAGGAGCGCGGCTACCTGGAGAAGGGCGACCTGATCGAGGCCATGAGCGCGGCTGCCGCGGTGGGCGACGATGCCATCCAGGAACGCTACCAGGGCTACGCGGACCCGGACACCTTCAACCACGGCACCAGCGACCAGCGCCAGGAATGGTTCAAGCGCGGCTATGAGACAGGGGACCTGTCCGGATGGGACACCTTCCAGGGCATATAAACCCTAAATGGCTGCCCGGCCCCGTTCCTGAAAGTGCGGACTACGCAGACAATACCCGTGATACTTGCATTCAGCAAGAGGGAGAGGCGATGGGCGTTTCAAAAATCCTATTGATCCTGATGCTCTCGGCGCTGGTCGCGGCCGGTTTTCTTATCCCAACCAAAACCATCCAGGAAGGAATAGAATCCAGCATGAACGGACAGAAAGAGCAGGAATACCGGAAACCCACTGAACAGGAGCTCAAAGAAAGCCTGACCCCCCTGCAGTACTACGTCACGCAGGAGTCCGGCACCGAGCAGCCTTATTACAACGAGTACTGGGAAACCGATGAGCCCGGCATCTACGTGGACATCGTGACCGGGGAGCCCCTCTTCTCCTCCAGGGACAAGTACAGGAGTTCCTGTGGCTGGCCGGCCTTCTCTTCAGCCCTGGAAGAGGAAAAAATCGTGGAGCTGGAGGACAAATCCTTCGGCCGCGTACGTACCGAGGTGCGCAGCCGCCTGGGCGACACCCACCTGGGCCATGTGTTCGAGAACGACCCGGAATCCCCGAACGGCACCCGTTACTGCATCAACAGCGCTTCCCTTCGCTTTATCCCCTTGGAGAAGATGGCGGAGGAAGGCTACGC
>CAZJCB010000120.1:0-6866 GCA_964544245.1 uncultured Christensenella sp. | reverse complement strand
CAACAGCTCCGCCTCCTTTGGGTCATGGGTGACCAGGACGACCGTCCTGCCCGCTTCATTCCGGCAGATGATCCCCGCCACACGCTCTTTCAGCGGCCAGTCCAGGCCCTTGAACGGTTCGTCCAGCAGCAGGACGCCGTGCTCCGCCAGCAGCGCCCTGGCGATCGCCACGCGGCGCTGCATCCCCCCGCTGAGCAGGCGGGCGGGCTTGTCCAGCGAATCCCGGAGCCCCAGTTCCCCCAGCATGTTCTCGCCCTGCGCACCAAACCCCCGGCCCAGGGCAAAGCGCAGGTTGCCCGACGCCGTCAGCGCGGGGATCAGCCTGTCCTCCTGGAATACCGCGCTGACCCGCCCGGGGCAGACGACCCGCCCGGCATCCGGGGCGTCAAGCCGCATCAGCAGGCGCAGCAGGGTCGTTTTCCCGCAGCCGGAGGGGCCCATCACGCAGCTGGCCCGCCCGCGCGGGAAACTGAGGCTCAGGTCGTCCAGCACCGTCTGCGCGCCGAAACGCTTTGTGACATGGAACAGACCAACAGAGGCGTTCACAGCGCTTTCAGCCTCCCCTCCAGCAGCTCCAGGGCAAGGCGCAGCAGGCGGGCCGTAAGCAGGCTGAGCAGCACGATGATGACCGTCCAGGCGAAGAGGTCCGCCGTGGCGAAATTGACCTTCACGCTGTAGAGCTGTTCCCCGATGGTGTTCCGGGGGATGCCGATGACTTCAGCCGCCACGCCGCTCTTCCAGCACAGGCCCAGCGCCGTAACGGCGCCCGCCCGTAGGTGTGGCATCATCTGCGGCAGGGTGAGGTACAGCAGCCTTCTTCCCGCTGGCACCCTGAACACCCCGGCCATTTCGCGCAGGGAACGGTCCTGGGCTTTCAATCCCTCCAGCGCCCCGGCATAGAGCACCGGGAAACCGATGAGGAAGGCGATGAGGGTGGACAGCCAGGCGGAGGAGACCAGGATGATGGCCAGGATGGTGAAACTGGCGACCGGCACCGCGCGCGCGGAGGCCACCAGCGGCGAGGCCAGGTGAAAGACGGTCCGGGACCGCCAGGCCAGCGCGGCGAGCGCGGCCCCGAAGGCGGCGCCCAGGAAAAAGCCCAGGAGGATGCGCAGGGAGGACTGCAGTGCGGCGCGATACGTGCCGGGGAGCAGCAGCAGCCTGATCAGGCTCTCCAGCACGCTCAGGGGCGAGGCCAGGAGGAATTCCTGCCCCACCGCGAGCGCCGCCAGCTGCCAGACTGCCAGCCAGAACAGCGCCGCCAGGGGGCGGTATGCTTCTTTTATGGACTTAGGGAACATAGTAGAAGGAGCTGTCCGGCATCTCCCCGCCCACGCTGGCCGGCTCCCGGGCATGGAGCGCGCCGTAAAAGCCGTCCAGCAGGGCCTTCATCTCCGCCCCCTTGACAAAGGCGATGGCGCAGTGGGGCAGCGCCTTTTCGGCCGCCTTAGCGTTCAGGATATCATATTGGGCGATGAGGGCCGCCGCCTCGGGCACGTGGCTGTTCACAAATTCAACGGAAGCCTGGTAATCCAGGAGGAAGCGGTCCAGCCGCTGCCCGTCGCCCTCCGCCAGTTCCCTGCGCGCCACGGTGACCCCGGTGATCAGGCTGCCCGCCCCCAGCATTTCCCACTCCCGGTTCAGGTCCAGGACGACGCGGATGTCCGGGCTCTTCTCCATCGCCAGCGTCGCAAAAGGCTGGGGCAGCATCGCCAGGCCCTCAGGGTCCGCCATCAGGGCGGCCAGGGCTTCGGCGTGCTCGCCTTTCCATTCCACCTCCACGCCTTTGACCCCGCCCAGGGCGAGGAGGTGGTCCAGCGCGTATTCCGGGGTGGAGGCCTTGCCGCTGGCGTAGAGTGTCCGCCCGGCCAGGTCGGACAGGCTGCGGACGCCTTCACCGCGCCCCAGGACGTAGAGCACGCCCAGGGTGTTGATGTTGACCGCGCGGACCGCCCCTTGCGTGTTCGCGTAGAGGATGGCCGCCAGGTTGGCCGGGATGCAGGCCAGGTCGATTTCCCCGCGTAGGAGGCCCGGCAGCACCGTATCGGGGCTGGCGGCCAGCGTGAAGAGGTAGTCCTCCCCGCCTTCGCTGTCGCTCATCAGTTTGACCAGCCCCATCGCGGTGGGGCCCTTGAGCGCCGCGACGCGCAGCGGTCCCGCCAGCGCGGCCGCCGGGGACAGGAAGAGCAGCAGGGAGACGAGCAGCGCGATATGCTTATTCATTGATCATCCTTCCATCCGGGGCATCCCCCGCAGGCGCGGCCTACAGCCCCTGCTTGACGCTCCGGGCGTATTCGTGCACGTTGATCTTGCCGTAGCGTTCGATCTGGATCATGACGATGGCGATGTTGGAGCAATGGTCCGAAATGCGTTCCAGGTTGTTGAGGAGGTCCGAGAGGATAAAGCCCAGTTCGATGGTGCACAGGCCGTCCTGGAGCCGCTCGACGTGATGCCCCTTGATGGTGTTGCGCAGCGCGTCGACGGACTGCTCCAGGGGCTCGATGCGCTCGGCGATCTTGAGGTCGTCCTTCGCAAACGCCTCGATGGTCAGGGAGAGGACCCGCTTGACGGCTTCCCGCATAACTTTGGTCTCCTCCTGCGCGTCAGGGGAGAAGCGCACCTTCTTGTCGTGCATTTCCTGCGCGACTTCGGCCAGGTTGACCGCGTGGTCGCTGATGCGCTCCAAATCTCCGATGATGTGCAGCAGTTTGGATACCTCCCGGCTGTCCGCTTCCGCCAGGCTGCGCGCGCTGACCTGGACCAGGAAGCTCCCCAGCTGGTCCTCATAGCGGTCGATGCTGCTTTCCAGGCTCTGCACGTTGTCCGCCGCCTTCATGTTGAACTCGTCAAAGAGCCCCTGAGCGTGCAGGAAGGCGGTCTGTGCCTGGTACGCCATGTCGGCGGCCAGGCTGCGGCACTGCTCCACGGCGATGGACGGCGTGGCCAGCAGGCGCACGTCCAGTTTCTCAAAGGCTTGCTCCTGCTCGCCCGGGATGGTTTTCCTGGCCAGCCACTCCAGGGAGGACATCAGGGGAAACATGACGGCGGTGGTGAGGATGTTGAAGGTGGAGTGGGTGACGGCGATGCCGAAGGAGGTGATGGCGGAGTCAAAGAACTGAAAAGAGATGAAGGCGTGCAGCAGGTAGAAGACTGCCAGGAAGATGGCCGTCCCGATGAGGTTGAAATACACGTGGACGGCGGCGACCCGCTTGGCGTTGCGGCTGGCGCCGATGGAGGAAAGGATGGCGGTGACGCAGGTGCCGATGTTCTGCCCCATGATGATGGGGATCGCCGCGCCGAAGGACAGCCCGCCGCTGTTGGCGATGGCCTGCAGGATGCCCACGGAGGCGGAGGAGCTCTGGATGACGGCGGTGACAAACGCGCCGATGAACACCCCGAAGAAGGGATTGGTGAACAGGGTCATCAGATGGATGAAGGAGGGGTCATCCGAAAGACCGCTCACGGAAGCGGACATCTGTTCCATCCCGAACATCAGGATGGAGAAGCCCAGCAGGATGCCCGCGGTGGTTTTATGCTTTTTGGAACCGATGAAGAAGACGATGCCGATGAAAGCCAGCAGCGGGGAAAAGGTGGCGGGTTTCAGGAGGGTGACCCAGAAATTGCCGCTCCTGATCCCCGTCAGGGACAGGATCCAGGCGGTGACCGTCGTGCCGATGTTGGCGCCCATGATGGTGGGGATCGCCTGCTTGAGCTGCATGATGCCGGCGTTGACAAAGCCGACGATCATGACGGTCATGGCGGAGGAGGACTGGATGACCGCGGTGACCCCGGCGCCCAGCAGCACCCCGCGCAGGGGGCGGCTCGTCAGCCCTTCCAGGATGGTCTTCAACTTCCTCCCGGCGCGCTTCTCCAGCGATTCGCTCATGAAGAACATGCCGAAGAGGAACATCGCCAGGCCGCCCAGGAGATGGAATACGTCGTAAATGGTCATCCCGCTCAGCCACCTCCGTCCGGCGCGTGTTCAGTCTGCCTGTCTCCTCCGGGCGGACAGCAATTTTCAATCCGCCCGGAACAGAGCATAAAATGCATACCGGGGCTTGTCAACGGAGGGGAATGACCCGAAAAGCGCCGGAAACGCTATCCCCGAAAGTTTCCAGGCAACAGCCGCTTCTCAGCTCTCCCCTTTTTTCAGCAGCTCGTTGTAGCGGCCCCGGGGGGTATAGGCGGTGTGCAGCAGCTCGTGAGATTTATGGGACAACGGCTCCAGAAGGAACTCGCTGTACAGCTTCTGGACCGCGGGATTGGCGTGCGACCTGCGCAGTTTCTTTTCGCCGTCCACGTTGTAAAGTCCCTGCGCGCGGCTGGCCCAGGCGCTGCGTACGGTCGTCCTGGGCTGGCCCCCGCCGGTCACGCAGCCGCCCGGGCAGCCCATCACCTCGATGAAGTGATAGCCGCCTTCGCCGCGCCCCACCTCGTCCATCAGGGCCTTCGCGCCCTTGAAGCCGCTGGTCACGGCGACCTTCGCGGTAAAGCCTTCCATGAAAGCATAGCCGGGCAGGCAGTTGTCAAAGGTGACCTCCGCCCGCTTGACCGGCTCCCGCTCCTTGTCAGGCAACGCCTTGAGGTCGGCGAGGGGCAGCTCGCGCCCGGTCACCAGCTCGTAGACCGTGCGCATGGCCGCTTCCATGACGCCGCCGGTCACGCCGAAGATGTCCGCGGCGCCCGTGGAGATGCCCAGCGGCAGGTCGAATTCGCTGGGCTGGAGGTTTTCAAAGTCGATGCCCGCCTGGCGGATCATGCGGGCCAGTTCCCGCGTGGTGATGACCGCGTCCACGTTGCGCAGCCCGTTGTTCTCCATTTCCGGCCGCCCGACCTCATATTTCTTGGCTGTGCAGGGCATGACGGAGACGACGAACAGCTTCTTCGGGTCGATGCCCAGTTTGTTGGCATAATAGGACTTGATGACGGCGCCCATCATCATGTGCGGCGACTTGCAGCTGGAGAGGTTCCCGGCGCGCTCAGGGTAGCGGTGCTCCAGGTACTTGATCCAGCCCGGGCTGCAGGAGGTGACCATGGGCAGCACGGCCTTCCCGGTCTTGATGGCGGCCTTCGCGCGCTCCAGGAACTCGCTGCCCTCCTCCATGATGGTCAGGTCGGCGGCAAAATTGGTGTCAAAGATGTCGTCAAACATCATTTCCTTCAGCGCCGTGGCGAGCTTGCCCGTTACCGGGAGGCCGGCGGGCAGGCCGAACTCCTCCCCGATGGCCACGCGCACCGCGGGCGCCACTTGCACCGCCACACGGATATCCGGGTCGTTGATGGCGTCCCACACCTTCTGGATGCTGCTGGTCTCGCTCAGCGCGTTCACCGGGCAGGCGGCCACGCACTGGCCGCAGTTGGTGCAGTCGACGTCGCCGATGGACATTCCCAGCGCAGGGCCGATGACGGTGTTGAAGCCGCGGTTCTGGGCGTTGAGCACGCCGACGCCCTGCACCGTGTTGCATACGCTGATGCAGCGCCGGCACTGGATGCACTTGGTGGTGTCCCGGGTGATGGCGGGGGAGATGTCGACGCTGCCAGGGGAAAGCTCGCCCTGGAAGCGCAGGCTGGTGATGCCCAGGGTGCGCGCGAGGGTCTGCAGCTCGCAGAAACCGGAGCGTTCACAGGACAGACAGTCCTGCGGGTGGTCGGAGAGCAGCAGTTCGCAGTTGATTTTCCGCGCCTGGCGGACCTTGGCAGTGTTGGTCTTCACGACCATGCCGTCCCTGACTTTCACCATGCAGCTGGCGACCAGGGTGCGCTGCCCCTCCACCTCGACCATGCACATCCGGCAGCCGCCGAACTGGTGCACGCCCTCCAGGTAGCAGAGGCTGGGGATGTAGATGTTGGAGTCCTGCGCGGCCTGCAGGATGGTCTGCCCCTCGCGGGCGGCGATGAATTTCCCGTTGATGTTCAGCCGGACATAGCCGGGTCTCACCGTTTCCTGCCGGTTCTGTGTCTTTTCCATCCCTTTACCTCCTGTCGCACCGCAGGCAGCGGGTCGCCTCAGCGACCGCGTAGAGCTTGCGGTAACCCTTGCTGATCTCGCGGAACCCCTGGCTCCGGGCTTCGGGCGTCATCTTTTCCAGCGGGAAGCGGCCGTATTCCGTGCTGTCCTCGTCCGTCACCGCCGGGGGGATCTCGATCGGGCGGCCCTTGTTCAGCTGGCCGGACCCGCCCAGGTATTTGTCGATGCTGCCCGCCGCCTTCTTGCCGTCGGCGATGGCGGCGATGACGGTGTCGGGCCCGCGGGCCAGGTCACCGCCGGCGAAAACGCCTTCCAGAGAGGTCATCAGGCTGTGCCTGGAGGTCACCAGCGTGCCCCAGGCGGTCATCTCCACGTCGCGGGCGGTGACGAAGGGGAAGTCGGCGTGCAGGCTGATGGCCGGGATGACCATGTCGCAGGGGATGGTAAACTCCGTTCCTTCCACAGGCACCGCCTTCGGGCGGCCGTTGCTGTCATACTCGCCCGGCGACATTTTTTGGCACTGGATGCCCTTGACCTTGCCCTTGTCGTCCCCCAGGACCGCCACGGGCGCCGTGAGCGGCATGATGTCAATGCCTTCCTCCAGCGCTTCCTGGATCTCCCGTTTCCCGGCCGGCATGTCCTCCGTCTCCCTGCGGTAGATGACCGTCACCTTGCCGGAGCCCAGGCGGACACAGCTGCGGGCGGCGTCCATCGCGGTGGAGCCGCCGCCGATGACCACGACCTGCTTGCCGACCCTAACGCGGCGGCCGGAGTGGATGTCCTTAAGGAAGGGCAGTCCGTGGTAGACCCCCTTGAGGCCCTCCCCCTCGATTCCCACGTCGTTGGGGAACTGGGTGCCGGTGGTGAGGTAGACGGCCTGGTAATTCTCCCGGAGGAA
>CAZJCB010000119.1:2158-6898 GCA_964544245.1 uncultured Christensenella sp. | reverse complement strand
TCCCCACCCGGACATAGTGTCCGCGGGGAGCTTTTCGCGCCTGTCGCCCTACAGCCTGCCGCTCAACGGCACCTGGGAGTTCGACCTGCTCAAAAGCCCCCGGGACATCCCGGAAGACCCCTCGTCCGTCCGGACGCCGGAGCGGATCACCGTCCCGGGCTGCTGGCAGATGCAGGGCTGGGGGACCATGCAGTACAGCAACGTGCGCTTCACGATCCCCTATGACCCGCCCCACGTGCCCGACGACAACCCCGTGGGCGCATTCCGCACGCGCTTCGCCCTCCCGGACAGCTTCAGGGGGCGGCAGACAAGGCTGCGCTTTGAGGGGGTCGACTCCTGTTTCTATCTCTTCGTCAACGGCCGCTACGCCGGCTTTTCCAAGACGCCGCACCTCCCGGCGAGCTTTGACGTCACCCCCTTCGTCGTGGAGGAGGGGGAAAACGAGTTGCTCGCCCTGGTGTTCCAGTGGTCGGACGGCACCTACCTGGAAGACCAGGACAAATGGCGCATGAGCGGCGTCTTCCGCGACGTGCTGCTGTTGAGCTTCGGGGCGGAGCGCATCGAGGACGTGCAGGCGGACGCGATGCTTCAAGAGGACAACCGGACCGGCAGCCTGCGCGTCAGGGTCAGGGCGGAGGGCGTCCGGGCGGTGAAGGCCGCCCTGATGGACGGGGAGAGGGAACTGGCGTCCGGCACCGTGGAAATGGGCGGCGGCTGGGGCGAAATTGCCTTCACCATCCGGGACGTCAGGCCCTGGACCGCCGAGACGCCGGCCCTGTACACCCTGCTCGTGTCCATCCCCGGCCAGACCGAAGCGGTCCGCGTGGGCTTCCGCCGGGTGGAGATCATCGGGGAGCGGCTGCTCGTCAACGGGGTGGCCGTCAAGCTCAAAGGCGCCAACCGCCACGACACGCACGAGACCCTGGGGCAGGCGATGCCGCTGGAAGCCCTGCTGCAGGACGCGCTGACGCTCAAGAGGAACAACCTGAACGCCGTGCGCACGGCGCATTACCCGCCGGACCCGCGCTTCCTGGACCTCTGCGACGAGCTGGGCCTGTACGTCATCGACGAGGCCGACCTGGAGTGCCACGGCGTGGCCATCCTGGGGGACTATGACATGATCGCCAGGGACCCCGCCTGGGAAAAGCAGTTCATTGACCGGGGAACGCGCATGGTGAGCCGGGACCGCAACCACCCCAGCGTCATCTTCTGGTCGCTGGGCAATGAATCCGGCTACGGGCGCAACCACGCCGCGATGGCAAAGGCCATGCGGGCCCTGGACAACACCCGGCCCATCCACTACGAGCGCGACGAGAAGGCCCAGACCGCGGACCTCGTCTCCCAGATGTACACGCCCCTGCCCCGGCTGATCCGGCAGGCGAAGGAAAAGGGGCAGAAACCCCTCTTCCTGTGCGAGTACGCCCACGCGATGGGCCTGGGGCCCGGCAGCCTGGAGGATTACTGGCAGGCCATCTACCGCTATGACCGCCTGATCGGCGGCTGCGTCTGGGAACTGGTCGACCACGGCATCCGGCGCAAGGCAGAGGATGGGCAGGACTACTGGGCCTACGGCGGCGACTTCGGCGACCACCCCCACGACGGCAACTTCTGCGTGGACGCGCTGCTCTACCCCGACCGGACGCCCCACACCGGCATGAAGGAATACCGCCACGTGCTGCGCCCAGTGCGCGCGGAACTGCTGGAGGAGAAAACGGGGCGCGTGCGGCTGCGCAACCTCTTTGACTTTACGGACCTGTCCGCCCTGTCCCTGCACTGGCAGGTGGAAAAAGACGGCAGGGTCTTCGCCCGGGGAGACAGGGCGCAAAAGGGCAGGCCGCACGGAAAGGTGAGCCTCACCCTGCCGCTGGGCGCCTACCCCAAAGGCAGCCTCCTGCGCCTGCGCTTCTCCCTGAGGGACAGCACCCCCTGGGCGGAGGCGGGGACTGCCCTGGCGGAAGAGCAGCTGCCCCTGGCGCTGGGGGCCGCGGCCGAAGCCGCCGCCCTGCCAGGGCGGAAGCTGGGCCTGGAAACGGGCAGGGACGCCCTGCGCGTCGTGAGCGGCGGCGCCGTGTACACCTTCACCCGCGCGGGGCGGGGGCTGAGCTCCATCCAATTCAATGGCAGCGAGCTGCTCCTTTCGCCCGTCGCGGCGAGCCTCTGGCGCGCGACGACGGACAACGACCGCGGCGGCGTGAACATGGCGAAACAATGGAAGGAGCGCGGCCTGGACAGGATCCAGACCCGCCTGACCTGTTTTGAGGCGGGGGAGGAGGGCGGGCTGCCGGTCGTCCACATCGACGGTGTATGCTCGCCCAAGACCCTGCGCCCGGTACTGAAACTCTGCCAGGCCTGGCGCTTCCTGCCCGACGGCCGGGTGAGCCTGGAAACGCGCTACGAGCCCCTGGACGTCGCGGAGGGCCTGTACCTGCCCCGGCTGGGCCTGCGCTTCCAGATGCCCCGGCGGTACGACCGCCTGCGCTGGCTGGGCCGCGGGCCGTGGGAGAGCTACCCGGACATGAAGACGGGGGCGCTGCTGGGGCAGTACGCCTGCGCGGTGAGGGACACCCACGAGCCCTACGTGTATCCGCAGGAAAACGGCTCGCACGAGGACACCCGCCTGATGATGGTGTACGCCCTGTCGGGGCAGGGGCTGGCGGTCGCGGGGGACGGCTTCGCCTTCAGCGCGCACCACTACACCCCCGAGGCGCTGGAGAGCGCCAGACACAGCCATGAACTGGAGGAGGGGGACTTCACCCAGGTGCTCGTCGACGGCGCGATGGGGGCGCTGGGCACCAACTCCTGCGGCCCGGAGCCGCTGGAAAAGGACCGGCTCTACCTCCGGGAGCCCCGGACCTTCCGCTTCATCCTGATGCCCGTGGACGCCCAGGCGATGCCCGGGCTTAGCAGCCTCGCGGAGGGGATGCTGGCGGGAATGGATTGAAGAAAGTGACAAAGAGCCTGTACTATGACGACGCCTGGCTGAAAAGCTTTGACGCCCTGGTAACGGGGCGCAGGAAGGATAAGGCCGGCCTCTGGTTGAGCCTGGACAGGACCGCCTTCTATCCGGAGGGCGGCGGCCAGCCCTGCGACACCGGCACGCTGGCATGGGGCGGTATACGGCTGCAAGTCCTGGAGGCGCAGCGCGACGGGCAGGGGGACGTCTGGCACCGGGTAAACACCGCGGGCGAAGCGGACCTGCCCCCGCCCGGGGAGGCCGTGCGCGGGGAGATCGACTGGCCCCGGCGCTTTGACCACATGCAGCAGCACACGGGGGAGCACATCCTGGCCAACTGCGTCTGGCGCCTGAGCGGCGGCTTCACGCACGGCCTGCACATCGGCGCGGAGGCCTCCAGCATCGACGTCACCCTGCCGGACGGGGGGACGAGGCTGCCCCGGGAGACCCTGGAGGAGATCGAGGCGCTGGCCAATCAGCGTGTCGCTGAGGACGCCGACATTGTCTGCCGCTTCCCGGGGGAGGAGGAACTGGCGGCGCTCCCCCTGCGCAAGGACCCGACGGTAACGGGGCACGTGCGCGTGTGCAGCGTGGGCGGGTATGAGATGGTGGCCTGCGGCGGCACCCACCTGAGCCGCGCTTCCCAGGTCGGCCTGGTCAAGATCCTCTCCTGCCAGCCGGCCCGCGGCAAGATGCGGCTGTCCTTCCTGTGCGGGCGGCGCGCGGCGGCCCACTACGGGCATTGCTACGGCGCGCTCAGCGAGGCGTGCGTGATGCTCAGCGCCAGGCCGGAGGAGGTCCCTGCGCGCCTGGACGCGCTGATTAAACAGGCTGAGGAAATGAAGCGGGAACTGGCAGCGCTCCGGCGCGGGGCGACCCTCCGGAAGCTCCCCTTGCTGCTGGCGGGCGGCGTCCCGCTGGAAGGCGGCGGCCGGATGATCGCGGCCGAACTGGAGGAGGCGGACCTCCCCGCGATGGAGGAACTGGCCGCCGGGCTCATCGGGGAAAGCGGGGTGCTCGCCCTCCTGTGCGCGCCGCAGGGGGAGAAGACGCTCTGCCTCTTTGCCCGGTCTTTGGACAGGGCGGAGGACATGCCGCGGCTGCTGAAGGACTGCGGCGCGCGCGGGGGCGGCCGGCCGGATTTCGCCCGGGGAGCGGCGCCGGACAGGGACGTGCTGGAACGCGCCCGCGGGCAGGTGCTGAAAAAGAACAAGGAGGCCTGAAACGCCCGGTTTTCCCTTGAAAGGCTTGATTTCTCACGGTTTTCCGCCGCCCGGGGACGATCGGTTCCGCCGCAGCCCCCGCCCGCCGCCAGGGCGGGCTGCCGGGCAGGATTGACAGAAGGCCGGGCGGACAGTACAATTTCATCGTTATCACAATCAGTCCCGGGGTCCATGCGCCTTGCGGTTTTCTCCTGCCCGCGGACTTGTTTGTGCTATCGCGCATCCAAAATTGAAAGGAGACCCTCCCATGAAAAAGACGGTATCCCTGCTGCTGGCCATCGCCCTGCTGCTCCTGAGCGGCGCCGCGCTGGCTGAGACGACCTACCTGGGCTTCTCTACCGGCGGCACCAGCGGCACCTATTACCCGCTGGGCGGAGAGATCGCGGCCCTGTGGATGAAGCACATCAAGGACCTGGACGTGTCCGTAGCCTCCAGCGGCGGCTCCAAGGACAACATCCTGAAGATGAACACCGGGGAAGCGGAGCTCGGCCTGGTGCAGAACGACGTCATGTACTACGCCTACCAGGGCGACCAGGACTTTTTCGCCGGCGAGGTCATCGATTC
>CAZJCB010000119.1:0-2148 GCA_964544245.1 uncultured Christensenella sp. | reverse complement strand
GAGTGTACTTCCACCCCGCGACGCTGATGGGCGCAGCGGGGCTGAAGCTGGAGGACATCCAGCCCCAGTACCTGAGCTTTGCCGAGTCCGCCACCTCCTTCCAGAACCTGCAGCTGGACGCCTTCTTCGTCACCGCGGGCCTGCCCAACCCGGCCATCATGGACGTGGCCAGCAAGCGTGAGATCCGCCTGATCGGCCTGCCGGAGGACCAAATGGCCGCCCTGCAGGCGAAATACAGCTTCTACGTGCCCTACACCGTCCCGGCCGGCAGCTACAACGGGATGGCGGAGGACGTCGTCATTCCCGGCATGAACGCGGTGCTCATCTGCAAGAAGGACCTGCCGGAAGAACTGGTCTACCAGATGACCAAGGTGCTGTTTGAAAACAAGGACGAGATGACCCACGCCAAGAAGGAGTTCATCTCCGCCGAATACGGCGTGCAGGGCATCCCGGTGCCCTTCCATCCCGGCGCCGAGAAATTCTTCAGGGAACTGAACCTGCTGCCCTGAACCCCCCAGGTCCCCGGGCAGCGCGGCTGCCCGGGGACCCTGAAAGCGAGGCTGCCATGAGCGGACAAGACCAAAACCCGGAAACCGGGCGGGAGATCCCTGAGCCGACCTTCGCCGGGGAGGGGATGGAACGCGCGGACCAGGCGGAGATCCAGCAGATCATCAGCAAGTTTGACCGGGAGAGCGCCTTCCGCACCCTCACGGGATACCGCGGACTGATCATCTCGGCGGTCTGCATCCTCTTTTCCCTCTTCCAGCTGTACAGCACCTGGAACATCATCCCCAGCACGCACATGCGGCCCATCCACCTGGGGGTCGTGGCGATGCTGGCCTTCATCCTGTACCCCGCGGTCCGCAGGGGGCGGAAGGATCGGCTGCCGCTGTACGACCTGGCCCTTGGGCTGATCGCCCTGGCCCTCTTCCTGTACCCGGTGGTGTATTTCAACCAGATCGTGCGCCAGAACGCCTACACCACCCTGCAGTACGTGATCGGCGGCGTGGCCCTGCTGCTGCTGATGGAAGCCTGCCGGCGCGTGGTGGGCCTGCCGATCGTCATCATCGCCTCCGTATTTATCCTCGTCGGGTTTCTGGGGCGGAACCTCCCGGGCTTCATGGGCAACCGGGGATATACCCTGCCCCAGGTCATCAAGCACCTCTTCTATACCCAGGAAGGGGTGTTCGGGGCGCCGGTGGGTGCCAGTTCCACCTTCATCTTCCTGTTCATCCTCTTCGGGGCCTTCCTGGAGAAGACCGGGGTGGGCGAGTTCTTCATCGAGCTGGGCAACGCCATCGCGGGCCGCCAGCGCGGGGGACCCGCGAAGGTGGCCGTGCTCACCAGCGCGATGATGGGCACCGTGTCCGGCTCTTCCGTCGCCAATACGGTGGGGACAGGCTCCTTTACCATCCCGATGATGAAGCGCCTGGGCTACCGGCCGGAATTCGCCGCCGCGGTCGAGGCTTCCGCGTCCACGGGGGGGCAGCTGATGCCGCCCGTGATGGGCGCCGCCGCCTTCCTGATGGCGGAATCCGTCGGCGTGCCCTACACCACCGTCGTCAAGGCGGCCATTATCCCGGCGATCCTCTACTTCGCGGGCATCTACATCGTCACCGACCTGGAGGCCAAGAAACGGGGATTGAAGGGACTGGACAGGGACAAGCTGCCCCGCCTGCTCACGGCGCTGAAAGAGCGCGGGCACCTGCTCCTGCCGCTGATCGCCATCATCTATATCCTCAGCGCGGGCTTCACGCCTGACCGGGCGGCCCTGATCGGCATCGCCATCGCGATCCTGGGCGGCTACCTGAAAACGCTGGCCGAGATCATCACGGCGGGCATCCGGCGCAGGCCGGTCAAGCCCCTCATCAAGGAGAGCAAAGGCCTGCGCCCGAAAGAGTACCTGCAGGCCCTGGAAGCCGGCGCGCGCAGCGTGATCGGCGTGGCGCTGGCGTGTGGCGTGGCCGGCATCATCGCCGGCATGATCACCCTCACGGGCGTGGGGCTGAAGATGGGGGCGGGCCTGACGACCCTGGCGGGCGGCAGCCTGATCCTGCTGCTCGTTTTCACCATGTTCTCCTCCATCCTCCTGGGGATGGGGGTGCCGACCACCGCCAACTACCTCATCACCTCCACCATCATGGCGCC
>CAZJCB010000118.1:2894-6905 GCA_964544245.1 uncultured Christensenella sp. | reverse complement strand
GAGCTGCATGTTGCCGTGCGCGTCGCGCTCGGTTTCCATCAGTTTGCCCAGGATGGGGACGCCGTCCTTGTCCTGGATGCCTTCGGACACCGCGACCAGGCAGCGGCCGTAGCGGTCGTTCATCCCCTTGACGTCCCTGAGGAAACTGTCGATCTCAAAATGCCGCTCCGGCAGGTAGACCAGGTGGGGACCGTCGTCCGGGTTCTTGTGCGCGACGGACGCCGCGGCGGTCAGGAAGCCGGCGTGCCGGCCCATCACCACGACAATGTGCACGCCCGGCAGCGCACGGTTGTCCAGGTTGACGCCGATAAAGCTCTGGGCGACAAACTTTGCCGCGGAGGGGAAGCCCGGCGTATGGTCGTTGACCACCAGGTCGTTGTCGATGGTCTTGGGGATGTGGATGGCGCGGAACTCATAGCCCGAACGTTCCGCCTGCTCGTTGACGATGCGCACGGTATCCGAGGAGTCGTTCCCGCCGATGTAGAAGAAATAGCGGACGTCGTGCGCGCGGAAGACCTTGAAGATCTCCTCGCAGTACTTTTCATCCGGCTTGTCCCGGGTGGAAGAGAGCGCGGAAGAGGGCGTGACCGCCACCCGCTCCAGGTTGTGGGTGGTCTCCTGCGTCAGGTCCATGAAATGCTCGTCCACGATGCCGCGCACGCCGCCGATGGCCCCGTAGACCTTGGTGATCTGGGGAAATTTCCGGCTCTCCAGGACAGCGCCGACCAGCGACTGGTTGATGACCGCCGTTGGCCCGCCGCCCTGGGCGACGACGACCTTGCCTTTCAGTTCCATCTGGATCCTTTCCTGTTTAGCAAAATAATCCGCCCGCGCCTTTAGGGACAGCGGGCGGGATGGATGCTCAGCCCTTGCCGTTGCAGCCCAGGACGTTGACAATCTTGTGGCGCACCATGGATTTCAGCGCGGCGCGGGCGTCGGTGAGGTACTGGCGCGGGTCAAAGTGGTCCGGATGCTCGGCGAAATGCTTGCGGATGACGCCGGTGAAGGCCAGGCGCAGGTCCGAGTCGATGTTGATCTTGCAGACCGCCATACCGGCCGCCTTGCGCAGCATCCCCTCAGGCACGCCCTGCGCGCCTTCCATCTTCCCGCCGTACTGGTTGATCATGGCGACGTACTCGGGGATGACGCTGGACGCGCCGTGCAGCACGATGGGGAAGCCGGGCAGGCGGCGGCTGACGTCCTCCAGGATGTCAAAGCGCAGCTTGGGCTCGCCCTTGAACTTGAAGGCGCCGTGGCTGGTGCCGATCGCGATGGCCAGGCTGTCGCAGCCGGTTTTGGTGACGAATTCCTCGACGTCTTCCGGGCGGGTATAGCTGGAGTCCTCTGACTTGACCTTGATGTCGTCCTCGACGCCGGCCAGCCGGCCCAGCTCGCCCTCGACGGTCACGTTGCGCTCGTGCGCGTATTCGACCACCCTGCGGGTAAGGGCGATGTTCTCTTCAAAAGGCAGGTGCGATCCGTCGATCATGACGGAGGTGAAGCCGCCGTCGATGCAGGACTTGCAGGTCTCAAAGTCCGGGCCGTGGTCCAGGTGGACGACGATGTCCAGGTTGCTGGTTTCCACCGCCGCCTCGATCAGCTTCATCAGGTAGGTGTGATTGGCGTACTTGCGCGCGCCGGCGGACACCTGCAGGATCAGCGGCGCCTTTTCCTCCTGGGCGCCTTCGACGATCCCTTGGATGATCTCCATGTTGTTGACGTTGAACGCACCGATGGCGTAGCCGCCCTCATACGCGCGTTTGAACATTTCCCTGGAATTGACTAAGGGCATAACTTCCTCCTTGCCGCCCGCGTCCGCGGGCAGGGCTTTCTTTGGAGTATACAACCCATCCACCAAGGTGTCAAACCTGGAAATTGACAGAAAAGGCGTATACGTCTATAATTTTTTGAGTTATTTGTTTGCGCGAAGGCGCGGGAAGCCGAGGAACTGGATGTTTGGAAAACGAGCCGACGGCTGGCTGGTCAGGGGCATCGACCCGGTCATCGCCCTGACGCCTTATCTGATGCCCATGCGCTGCGACGCGCAGGTGATGCTCACTTACCGGCTGGACTATGAAAAGCTGACGCGCTACATCGCGGATAAGACGCGGGAAGGCCGAAGGATCACTTTCATGGAGGTCTTCATCGCCTCCTACGTGCGTTCCATTTCCCAGCTGCCGGAACTAAACCGGTTCATCATGAACAAGCGTTTCTATGCCAGAAAAGACATCGTCGCTTCCTTCGCCGTGCTCCAGGACACCGCTGACGGGTCCGTGAAGGAAAACGTCGCCAAATGCAAGTTTGACCCCCATGACACGGTTTTTGACGCTGCGGAGCGCATCAGGGCGGCAATCGGCGAAACACGCAAAGAAGACGCGGGCAACAGCACGCTGAAGGTGGCCAACCTGCTGAAGAATCCCCTCATCGCGAACACCATCGTCACCGTCGGGCGTCTCCTGGACCGATATGGGCTGCTGCCCCGCTACCTGCTCAACGCCAGCCCCTTCCATACAGGGCTGTTCTTCGGCAACAACGCTTCCATCGGCCTGCCCGCGGTCAACCACCACATTTACAACTTCGGCACCACCTCCCTGTTCGTGGTCATCGGCAACGTCGAGCGCACGGTGGACCTTGACGCGCAGGGACAGCCGGTGCGCAAACGCATCCTGCCCGCCGGCGTGACCGCGGACGAACGCATCTGCGCCGGGATGATCTACAGCCGGTTCCTCAAGCAGTTCCAGCACTACCTGGACAACCCGCGGGAACTGGAGACCCCGCCTGACAGCGTCCGCTATGACGAAGGGCACGCCATCAGCCAGCCGAAGCCCGGGCAGAAAGTATAAACAGCCAGCCGTCATATTGAAGGTAAACCCCTCCGCTTTCTTTGGCGCGGAGGGGTCGTTTATTTATTGCTTATGCGGGTTCCGGCTCCCCCAGAAGGGGCCGCTGGTTGAGGATCCTCATGAACTGCTCGCCGGTGAGGGTCTCCTTTTCGTAGAGGGTTTTGGCGAGCTCGTGCAGCTTGCCCTCGTTGTCCCGCAGCGCGCCCTGCGCCTTGTCGTACTGCTCCTTGACGATTTTGACCGTCAGTTCGTCGATGCGGCCCTGGGTCTCGCTGGAGCAGCTGCTGACAAAGCCGCCGTCCAGGTACTGGCCCTGCTGGCGCTCAAAGGCGACCATACCGAACTCCTCCGCCATGCCGAAGCGCGTCACCATCGCGCGCGCCAGCTTGGTGGCCTGCTCGATGTCGTTGGCGGCGCCGGTGGTGATGGAGTCAAAGACCAATTCCTCCGCCGCCCGCCCGCCGGCGAGGGTGGCGATCTTGTTTTCGATGTCCTTCTTGCTCATCAGGAAGCGCTCTTCCTCTTCCACCTGCATGGTGAAGCCCAGGGCGCCGGAAGTGCGCGGAATGATGGTGATCTTGTGCACCGGCGCCGAGTCCGTCTGCAGCGCGGCCACCAGCGCGTGGCCGACCTCATGGTAGGCGACGATCTTCTTTTCCCTGTCGCTCATCACGCGGTCCTTTTTCTGATATCCCGCGACCACCACGTCTATGCTTTCCTCCAGGTCGTCCTGGCTGACCGTTTTGCGGCCGTTGCGCACGGCGCGCAGCGCGCCTTCATTGATCATGTTGGCGAGGTCCGCGCCGGATGCGCCGGCGGCTGCCCGCGCGACCTGGTTCAGGTCCACATCCTCCTCCAGCTTCACTTTTTTGGCGTGCACCTTCAGAATGGCCACCCTGCCGGGCAGGTCGGGCAGCTCCACGGGGATGCGCCGGTCAAAGCGGCCGGGCCGGGTGAGGGCGGGGTCCAGGATCTCCGGGCGGTTGGTGGCCGCCAGGATCATCACGCCCTTGCGGCCGTCAAAGCCGTCCATTTCGCTCAGGAGCTGGTTGAGGGTCTGCTCCCGCTCGTCGTTGCCGCCAAAACCGGCGCCGGATTCGCGCCGTTTGCCGATGGTGTCGATCTCGGCGGTGAACACGATACAGGGCGCCTTCTCCCCCGCCTGCTT
>CAZJCB010000118.1:0-2884 GCA_964544245.1 uncultured Christensenella sp. | reverse complement strand
CATCTCCACAAACTCGGAGCCCGAAATGGAGAAGAAGGGCACGTTCGCCTCGCCGGCGACCGCCTTGGCCAGCAGCGTCTTGCCGGTACCGGGAGGACCCACCAGCAGGACGCCTTTGGGCATGACCGCCCCCACGTCGGTATACTTTTTCGGGTTGTGGAGGAAATCCACCACCTCGTTGAGGGCCTCCTTGGCCTCTTCCTGGCCGGCCACGTCGGAAAAGCTGACGCCTGTTTCCGGCTCGATGTAGATCTTCGCATTGCTCTTGCCCAGCTGCATGGCGTTCATGCCGCCCATCTTGCCCAGCCTCTTGCTCATGTACTGGCCGATGAGCAGGAAGATGCCGATGGGCAGGATCCAGGAGAACAGGAAGGTCATCAGCGGGGAGGCGGGCTCCACGATGGGCGCGGAGAAGCGGACGCCCGCCGCGGCGAGCTTGTCCACCAGGGCCGGGTCGTCCATCACACCGGTCTTGAACAGTTTCGGCACCTCCGACCTGTCGGCGAAGATGATCTGGAACTCGTCCCGGCTCACCTCGCTGACCTCGCCACCCTCCAGCATGGCCAGGAAGGAACTGTAGGGCACTTCCGTCACCTCGGGCTGCATGAGCCTGGGGAAAACGAAGGCGTTGAGCAGCATGATGGCCAGCATCGCGATGGCATAGTAAAAGAAGAGCGGCTTCTTCGGGGTCTTGATCTCTTTCATGATGTCTCCTTGCTCTGTGCGGGGTGTCCCAACTTCTATTGTACCACCGACAGCCTTTTGCTGACGAAGCGCAGCAGGATGCGCGTGACGCGTCCGCCCCGGATGTCATAGTTCAGTACGGTCGTCGTGCCGTCCGGGCTTCCCACGTACACGTATTCCAGAAGGCCTTCCTGCGGGTCGTCGGAAGCGACGGTGTAGCGCGCGTAGCCTTCGGCGAGGTCAAAATAGATGCCCCGGTCGCCCCGGCCGTTGGGCAGCTGGCCCATGTCGCGGAACCTGTCCGTCACGTCCTTCATCAGCATGCCCACCGCGCTGCCGCGGGGACCCTTGAGGGAGATCAGGCTGGTGGAGAGGTGGTACAGCAGGTCTCCCTCCTCGCTCAGGAAGAAGCGCGCCTCGCCCCAGGGATACAGGGCCTTGGTGATGATACCCGTCACGGCATCGTCCTCCATCACGGCCTCGCTCTCGGGATTTCCCATCCTGGCAAAGAACTCGTCCTTTGTGGTCTTCAGCAGCGGCAGTTCCCCGAACTGGTCGTCCGAGCGGAAATATTTCTTGAACCCGGTGCTGATCTTGTACTCCACGATCATCTCGTTGGAGATCTTGCCGTAGCGGTTGACCGCGATCGCCCGCAGGTAGACCCGCCCGCCGGGCAGCAGGATGGGCTCGCCCGTGTAATGCGGCGAGTCCGGCGTCGGTTTGGACCCGTCGATGGTGTAGTACAGCTCCACGTTCTTGTCTTCCTCATCCACGATGCGCAGCGACACCCTGATCGGGCGGTCATAGGTCTTGGAAGCCATGTTGGCCTTGGGCGCCATGGGCGTGGGAAGCGTGATGGTGTAACGGATGGCCATCTCGTCGCTGACCAGCAGGCTGGATACGGCGACAGCCCTGAAATTGTAGGTGCCTTCGTTGATGGTGATCGGCTCGGTATACAGCGTACCGGTTTCCGGCAGCGGCCCGTCCCCGGTCGTGTAGTAGATTTCATAACCCTGGGAGGAGAGGAACTCCACCGTCTTGGAGTACATGTGGCGCCCGGAAGGCAGGGAAGCCGTCGGGGGCAGGGGCACCAACTGATAACGCTGGTTGAAGAAGCCTTCGTCGCCCGTTTCCTCAAACGCCGTCTGCATCAGTTCGACCGCCTCAAACACCCGGCCCTGGGAGAGCATGATGTTGATGGCGTTGCGGTAGGCAAGGGGGTTTTCCGGTTCATGCTCCGAAAAAATCCGGGTGTAGACGGCTTCCGCGAGGTCCATCTGGCCGGCCGCCTCATAGGCCTCCGCCAGCAGGAGCAGCTTTTCTCCCAGGTCCTCCCGCTCCGGGTCGGCCGCCTCAGCCTTCAGATAGGTCTCCACCGCCCGGCTGACGTAGCCCTGGTCGAGCTGTTCCGTGCCCAGTGCCCAATAGGCGTCGGCGCCGGCTTCCCGGCCCATGCGCGCCATCACCAGCTGCCCCGCCGGTGTCAGACGCAGCCAGACGAAGCCCGCGGCAGCCAGGACAACCAGCAAGGCCAGGGAGAAGACCGCGACCTTGGCCCAGTTGACCATTTTCTTCTGATAATTTTCCTTGCGGGTCAGGCGGGTGCGGCGTTTCCCGCGCTTGCGGCGGGGCTTCATGCCCGCGCGCCTCCGGGCCTGCGGCCGGTCCCTCCAAGAGGAATCCGTCTCAGCCTGGTAAGGCAGATCCCCGGTTTCCGCCGCGAGCGGCTCCGCCCCCATGTACTCCCCGCAGGTTGGGCAGACGCGCGTGGGGCTGTCGGATTCCCGTTTGCAGTGCTTACATATCATCGCTCAGCCGCTCACATCATGCCGCGCAGCGCCTCATACTCCGGGTCTTCCTCAAAACGCCGGCCGGGCGCTTCCCCGCCGAGGGCTTCGATCGCCGCGCGCAGCTCGATATAATCCAGGTATTTCAGCCCTTCCTCCTCAGCGCGTTCAATCAGGACGGGCAGCGCGCGCGCGTCCCCCAGCCGGCCCAGGCAGGCGGCCAGCACGGCCTGCCGCTCGGGGCAGGCGTCAAACAGGCGGACGAGCGCGTCATACACCTCCGGATATTCCGGATAATGGCTGAGTATCGTGAGCAGCGCCTCGCGCCCTGTCTCGTTGGCCTCAGGCAGCGCTTCCAGCATGGGGAGCACCGCCTCCTCCCCCATCTCCTCCAGGGCTTCCAGCGCGCGGTC
>CAZJCB010000117.1:0-6951 GCA_964544245.1 uncultured Christensenella sp. | reverse complement strand
GGCAGCTGGCAGGAAAACGGCAGGCCCCAGGAATCGCCGTACCGCCGCGTCAGTTTCGTCAGGGATTCCATGCAGTTGCGGTACTGCAGCTCCTGGTCCACCGGGTAGACGGGGTCCTTCAGCCGCGCGTACACCGTCCGCCACGCGTCCCGCATCATGGGATAGAACCCCTCGTATTTGTTGAAATGGACCCCGACGGCGAAGCTGTGGGCAAAGCCCTCTTCCATGGGGTGATAGATCCGGGTCATGGTCTTCGTGTGCATCATGTAGTCGACGTTGTAGCCCCTGTCCGCCCTTGGCATCTGCCCGTCCACGCCGGGGTAGACGTAGTCGATGGACAGGCCGTCGCGCTTCGTGGGGATCTCCCTGCGCAGGGGAAAGCCGTAATACAGGTGGTTGAGCGTCCTGTTCTCAGGCTTGCTCATGCCGATGGCGCCGATGGTGAACTTCCTGTCCACGATGTGTTCGGACTGCACAAAATCGTGGTCGCGCATCGTGACGTCGGCGGCCCAGCGGGAGAGCGCCGCCGTCTCTCCCGACGCCCTGTGCTGCATGGCGAACAGCGGCAGGGTATAGTTGACCTCCCTGCGCCAGAAATATTCGCAGTCCTTGTCATAGCCCATCACGTGCGGCTTGGCGTATTCGTTCTGTTTGTACCAGTTCGCCGGGGCGAACACGTCGTAGTCGCGCACCTCGCCGGAGGCCGCCGTCACGAACGCGATTTTGGTGGCGAAACCGTAATCGTCGGCGTTCTTGAGCACCGTGACGGTCCGGCTGACCTTGAACCCTGTTCCCGCCGCCTCATACGTGTCCCGGAACGCCAGCTCCGAGCCCGTGGGCGATTTCAAGACCCCGCCGGCAATCACGCGGTCGCCGCCGGCCTCGATTTCATCGTAGGGCGCGTCATAAAACTCGGTGATGGACAGGGCCGTCTTGATGAAGGCGTACATCGGCCGCCTGTTGAAGTACAGGACCTCGCCGCCGCGGAGCACCTCCACGCCGCCGCCTGAAAACCGCATCATGGTGCCGCCTGACTGGATCGTCATGTCCGTTCTCCTTACCGTGATCGATATTTGTTTTCACCAAAAAACCCGCCTTGCTTCGGCACGGACAGTTCTATGCCGGTCCGTTATGGAGATCATTCCGCCGCTTTGCGCCGGTCCGGCCTTATCCCAGCCTGATCTCCATGGAGGCGATGGCGCAGGGCGGAAGCGTCACGCGGACCCCGCCTTCCTGAAGGCTGATGCCCTGAAGAACCACGGTGTCGACCGTATCCGGCCTGTCAAAGGTGTTGTGGGCCGTCGGCCTGCCGGAAATCAGCCTGCCGGACGCGGACAGCGGGCTTGCCCCCCGGAGCCCGAGCTCCATTTCGGCCTCCATTTCCGCGGACAGGTTGACCAACGACACGGTCAGCGTGTCCCCCCTGACGGACGCGGACAGGTCCGCGTGCGGAAGCCCCTTTTGGATCGTTTCCGGCGCCCTCTCCCATGTGAAGGGCAGGGAATCCCCGTCCTGGTGCCCCTTCAGGAGGTCAAAGACGTGGTAGGTGGGCGTTTTGACCATCCTGTCGCCTTCGGTGAGGAGGATGGCCTGCAGGACGTTGACGGTCTGCGCGAGGTTGGCGATGCGGATCCGGTCCGCGTACTTGTGGAAGATGTGCAGCATCAGCGCCGCGCACAGGGCGGAGCGCATCGTGTTCTGCTGGTAGAGGAAGCCCGGCGGCGTCCCGGGTTCGTTGTCCACCCAGATGCCCCATTCGTCCACCGCCATGGCCACCTTTTTTTGAGGGTCGTACCGGTCCATGACGTCGATGTTGCGTTTGAACTGCGCTTCTTTCGCCAGGGTGTTGGCGGCGGTCTGGTACCAGCTGTCGTCTGAAAAGTCCACGCCGCCGGACTCCGCCCCCGGCTTGACGTAGCAGTGCACGGACAGGCCGCCCATCAGCTGCGGGGGGATGGAGCTCATCAGGGTCTGCGTCCATTCCACGTTTTCCGAGTTCGCGCCGCCGGCGATCTTCAGGATGCCGGGCGTCTGCCACCAGTTCGCCTTGCCCATGTCCGGGTAATTGCGGACGTAGGTCGCGTACCTGCGGAATTCCTGGGCGTACTGCGCCGCGGTCATGAAGCCCCCGCAGCCCCAGTTCTCGTTGCCCACGCCGAACATGCGGATGCCCCAGGCCCTGTCCCTCCCGTTTTTCCGCCGCAATTGGGCCATGGGGGACTGGCCGTCGTCGGTCAGGTATTCGACCCAGTCGCGCATTTCGCGCACGGTGCCGCTCCCGACGTTCCCGCAGATATAGGGTTCGCAGCCGATCTGTCCGCACAGGTCCATGAATTCGTGGGTGCCGAAATGGTTGTTTTCCAGCACGCCGCCCCAGTGGACGTTGACGATGGGCACGCGGCTTTCCCTGGGGCCGATGCCGTCCATCCAGTGGTAGTCGTCCGCGAAGCAGCCCCCGGGCCAGCGGATGTTGGGCACCCGGAGGGCCCTCATCGCCTCCACGATGTCCGTACGGATCCCCCGGACGTTGGGGACCGGCGAATCCTCGCCCGCCCAGTATCCGCCGTTGTAGACGCACCTCCCCAGGTGTTCTGAAAAATGCCCGTACACGTGCCGGTCGATCCTGGGGCCTTTGCTGGACGTGTCAATGACCGCTCTCATCATGCGCCTGTTCCGCCCTTTCCCTGAATTTTTATGCCTTGACGGCGCCGATCATGATGCCCTTGACAAAGTGTTTCTGCAGGAAGGGGAAAACGAGCATGATCGGGAGCATGGTGACGACGATCGTGGCGGTCTGGATCCCCTCCGTGAACCTGGGGATGCGCGGCCCGGCGATGGACAGGGAATTGACGATCACCGAATCCATGACGATGGTGCGCAGCACCAGCTGCAGGGGGATCAGGTCGTTCCTGCGCAGGAAGACCATCGCGTTGAACCATTCGTTCCACCGGTCCACTGCGTAGAACAGCAGGATGGTCGCGATGATGGGCTTGGACAGGGGCAGGATGATCCTGAACAGGACCTGCAGCTCGCTGGCGCCGTCGATTTTCGCGGATTCGATCAGGGATTCCGGCAGCGTGGTCATGTAGGTGCGCATGACGATGAAGTAAAAGGTGTTCACCCCGTACGCCAGGATGACGGACCAGATGCTTTTGGTCAGGCCCAGCTGCATCATCAGCAGGTACATCGGCACGATGCCGCCGTTGAACAGCATGGTCAGCAGGACGGCGTAGAAGATGAACTTCGCGCCCGGAAAGTTTGTGCGGGTCAGGCCGTAGGCCAGGCTGGTGGTCAGCAGCAGGTTCAGGGGGACCCCCAGCAGCAGGATCATTCCCGTCGTCTTGTAGCCGATGAGGATGCGGGGGTCCTGGAACAGCCGGTAGTAGTTGTCGATCGTGGGCTGGGTGGGGAACAGCAGCAGCGGGGTCGCCGCGGCCTCCTTCTGCGTGGCGAAGGACGTGGCGATGACGTTGATGAGGGGGATGATGATCAAGGCCGCCATGATCATCAGAAACGCCAGGATGAACCCGTCCATCAGCTCGAACTTGTTCCGAAAGCCCCTGCCGGCCTTGGTTTTTTCTGTCGTCATGTTCAACTCCTCCTTCCGGGTTAGGCCAGCAGGCCTGATCCGCTGACCCGCTTCATGATGCGGTCGGCGGAAAACAGCAGCGTCAGGTTGATGACAGACCTGAACAGGGCCACCGCGGCGGAGAATGAAAAGTCGACGGAGCCGCGGAACGTGATCCGGTAGATGTACATGTCCAGGGTCTCCGCCACCCGGATGGTCGCCGGATTGCTCAGGTTGAAGATCTGGTCAAACCCGCCCGACATCAGGTAGCCCATCGCCAGGATGAACAGGACGATGATGGTGGGCTTGATCCCCGGCAGCGTGATGTACATCATCCGCTGCAGGCGCGTGGAGCCGTCGATCTCGGCGGCCTCGTACTGTTCGGTGTCGATGCCCGAGATGGCGGCCATGTAGATGATGGCGCTCCATCCCGCGCTTTTCCAGATGTCCGTCAGGTACACCACCGGCAGGAAATAGGAGGGCGTCCCCAGGAAACTGATGGGTTTGGCGTCGGAAAACGCGCCGATGAAGGAATTCACCAGCCCCCTCTGCCCCAGGACGTTGACCATGATGCTGGCGACGATCACCCAGGAGAGGAAATGGGGGAAGGTGAAAATGGACTGCAGGACCTTCTTGGGGCGCCCCAGGCGCACTTCGTTGATGAGGAGCGCGAAAAGGATGGGGAAGGGGAAAACGAACAGCAGCCTGCCCGCGTTGATCTTCAGCGTCGTGAGGATGGACTGCAGGAACGCCGGGTCGGCGAACACGTTCTCAAAATTGGCCATCCCGATCCAGGGGCTGCCGAACAGGCCCATCTTCGCCATGAATTTCTTGAACGCCAGGGACAGGCCGAAGATCGGGATGTACGCGAAAACGGCGTACCATGCCAAGCCGGGCAGGACGAGGACGTATTTCTCCTTGTTCTTCAGGATGTTCTTCCCTGTATGCGCGAGGAAGCCTTTGAAATCCCGCTTTCGCGCGCCGGCTGATGATGCGGTCATTTTTCATCCCTTTCCGCTGTTATTCATGTATGCCCGGGACAGCCGCGCCGCCCCGGGCATACACAGCGCACGGACCTCAGACGGTCAATGCGTCAGGGGTTCAGGGGTTCAGTTCGTCCAGCACGGGCTGGATGAGGCTCATCTGCGATTCCAGCCAGGCGTTGTAGCGCGCGACCAGGTCTTCCTCGCTCGTGGCGTTGGTGACCAGGTTGGAGTATTCCGTGGGGTAGTCGATGCCCCTGGCCCTGCGCAGGTTATCCGTGAAGTTCAGCCACAGGTTCCAGTCGGCCTTGGCAAAGGTCTCGGGGGTGCCGAATTCATAGCGGTTCGCGTACAGGGCCCTGGACTCCTCGCGGTACTCCTTGCCGATGTTCGGGTTGTCAAAGGCCAGGTCGTCCCAGAGGATGACGGAGCCGAGCACGTGGCCCAGGCTGGGGTATTTGCCTTCGCCGACAGCGCCCGCCAGCAGCGTGCCCGGAGGCACCATGGAGACGATCTCGCCGTTCGCGTCGCGGTCCCAGTCAACGCCCTTGATGCCCATCTGGGTGCCGGGATAGCCTTCCTCGCTGGAGGTGAATTCCATCAGGTCCATCCAGCGCTCAAAGACCGCGTCTTCCACGTCGGGGCTGAAGCAGACCGCGCCCCAGAAGTTGATCAGGTCCCTCTGATGGTAGTGGCCGTCCGCGCCCAGGAGGGTCGCCATCAGGAAGGCGTCGCTGCCGATCCCCGTGCGGTTTTCAAACAGGGTGCGGTAGTTCTGAACGTCCGCGGTCTGGCCGCCCAGGTAGGAAACGCCGGCCGTGCCGAGGGTCTGGAATTTTTCCATGTCCTTTTCAAAGGTCAGCAGGTAGAATTCCGGGTCCAGGATGCCGGTGCTGAACGCCTGATACCAGAGTTTCAGGCCTTCCAGGGTCTCGGGCGCCGCCGCGCCCCAGGCATACTTTCCGTCAGCGCCTTTATAGAACGTGTTCCAGTAGGTGCTGTTGGCTTCCACGAAGAACCTGGCGGAGTTCCCGTTGTCCATGGAAATCGGGGCCAGGGCGGCCCCCAGGTTTCCGGGGTCCTTCTCCTTGATCAGCTGGGCGATCTCCAGCACCTCGGGGATGGTGTAGTGGTTCTTGACTTCCTTGCCCACCGCCTGGATCCAGTCGGACCTCAGCCACAGGGACCAGTGGTTGGCGAGGGGGTCGCCGGGCAGGTTGTAGAAGAACCGCGCGCGGGGGATAAAGTAGGTGCCGCCGAACAATGCTTCCAGTGTCGGGCCCAGGCTGGTCGTCTCGTATACCCTCGCGACGCCGGGCCACCGTGTCTTCCAGTCGTCCGGGAGGCGCTTGAGCAGCCCCTGGGACACGAAATTGGCGGCGTCGGCGTGCGTCCCGTCGCCGTAGTTGAAGATGGCCACGTCGGGCAGGTCCTGGGACATGATCCACGTGCTGATCATGCTGTGCCAGTCGCCCCAGGGCACGTTGGTCGGCTGGAATTCAAAGTTGAACTTGTCGAGGATGAATTTGCTGTACTCGTCGCCCGTGTTGTAGTCATACCCGGCGACGACCTGCGGGCAGGTATAGGTGATGACCACTTTCTCGTATTCTTTGGCCACGGCCCCCGCGGCCAGGCCCAGGGAGAGGACAGCGGCCAGCAGCAGGCAGAGAAGTCGTTTCGCACCCTTCATGGATAAGAACCTCCTCGATTGATAGATTTATGTTCAAGCCTTCCGGCCAAACACCGTATGGGGATTTCACGTCGGGGAAAACAGAAACCCGCTCCGAATATTCACCAAGTAAAGTATACGGCAGGCCGGCCGTTGCGTCAAGGAAAATTATCAATTCGGGTTCATAAAAATCTGAAAAGTACATCGGATGCCCCGAAAGGCCCCCTACAGCCCTTTCGCCTGGAAGCGGAACACGTTCCAGGAGAGCTTCGGGATGACGGCCGTCATCCGTCCGCCCCTGAACGCCGCGTCGGTATTCGCCTTCGGGAGCACGGCACCGGGTTTCTCGTATGTGTTCATCAGATGGAGGGCGTCGCTGTGGAGCTGGACATGCTCGATGAAACGGCAGCCTTCAAACGCGCCCGCTTCGATCTCCAGCAGGCGGTCGTTTTCTCCGTCCCGGTTGATGACGAACACGGCCAGTTCCCCCGCCGCCTCGTTGAACGCCGCCGCCGCGTCGACAAAGCCGACGCCCCTGCGCGTGATGTACTGGAACTGATGGCTGGGGGCATACCCGGGGATGTCGTAGCTGTCGCATTCCACGGCTGTCCGCAGCGAGACTCCCCGGCCGTATTTCATCAGCTGCGCGAAGGGATAATGGGCGACCGGTGTCCAGACGTGGTCGCGGTCGGCCGCGGCCAGCGTGTGCAGGCCCGAGGTCATGCAGCCGA
>CAZJCB010000116.1:0-6990 GCA_964544245.1 uncultured Christensenella sp. | reverse complement strand
CGGACTGATGCAGATTATGCCGGATACAGGTGCGTGGCTGGCTGATAGATTAAGCATAGAGAACTACACACAGGATATGCTGTTTGAGCCAGATTTCAATATCCGTTTCGGGGCATATTACCTGGCAGAATTGAGCAATGAGTTCAATGGTTCGCCCGTTATGATCGCCGCCGCCTACCATGCCGGAACCCGCAATGTTAAGTCCTGGGCCCTCAACCATGCTCAGGATATGAGGACGATTAACCTGGAACAGATCCCGACGGATGATACGCGCAGCTATGTCAGAAAGGTGCTGGACGCATATGCGATTTATTACGAAGAAGACCTGCGGACCGGTCAGAGCGGCGTGCCTGGCGCTGTGCCTGCTCCTGCTTACCGGGTCAGCGCAGGCAGCGGGGAGTGACCCCGACAGCCTGATCCTGGGTATCGTGTCGGCCACCACCAACCGGCTCAACCCGCTCACGCCGGTGGAGCGCGAGTTCATGTCCCTGACAGCGCTGGTATATGAAAGCCTGGTGGTGCTGGACGATAACTACCTGCCGCAGCCGGGCCTGGCGGAAAGGTGGGAACCCTCCCCAGACGGCTCCAGCTGGACCTTCGCCCTCAGGGAAGGGGTGGCATTCCATGACGGCAGCCCCCTGACCAGCGCAGACGTGGCTGCCACCGTGAATGAAATCCTCCGCCTGGCTGGCGATGAAGCCAACGCGAACAAAGGAGCGTACGCCACGCTCAAATACTTCATCAACAAAGTAACGGCGACAGACGAAAGGACCGTTGTCTTCACTACCAGCCGGAAGAATTTCGGATTCCTGTACGCGATGAATTTCCCCATCCTGCCGCAGAACTACGTCCAGGCGGACAACCCGCCCGGCACAGGGCCCTATGTGGTGGAGCAATTCCTGCCGGCGGATTACCTCTGGCTGTCGCTCAATTCCTTCTGGTGGGGCGGAAGGCCGCAGATCAATGAAATCAGCACGCTTTTCCACGCGACCAACCGTGAACTGGTCTCCAGTTACGAATACAATCGGGTGGACGCGGTGCTCACGCGCTCCATGACCGCCGCGCAATACCGTTCGGGCATCACCTCCCTGAACCTGAGTTACCGGACCAGGCAGCTGGAAACGCTGATGATGAACCACCGCTCCTACGAACTGGCGGACGTCAGGGTCCGCAAAGCCATCCGCGCCGCGCTCAACCTGGACGCGATCAGCAACAGCGCCTATATGGGCATGGCCCAGCGCACGGACACCCCCCTGCCCGCAGGCACCTGGATGTACAAAGGGGACGAAGGCGGCATCCGGCAGGATTTGGAAACCGCAAACAGCTTGCTGGACGAAGCGGGATGGAAAGACAGCGACGGGGACGGCATCCGCGACATGATGAAGGACGGCAGCCTGGTGAAGCTGTCCCTGCGCTTTTATGTGTATGAAGAGCAGGAGAACAGCGTCAGGGTCAACGCCGCCAACCAGATGATCGCCCAATTGGCCGCGGCGGGCATTGAGGCGCGGCTGAGCGTGATGAATTTTCGGGAGGTACAGGAGAAACTCGAAGCCGGTTCTTACGACCTTTGTATCGCCAGCTTCAATATGGATTACACCCCCGACCCGGGATTCCTGTTGATGACCGGCAATACCGCGAACTATTCGAGGTATAAGTCCAAGGATATGGACAAACTGTTCGAGGAGCTCCGTGGGTCGCTGACCCGTGAGACATACCAGAGCAAACTGTACCAGATCCAGGACCTGTTCATCCAGGATTGCCCGTTCCTCTGCCTGTATTACCGCAACGGCGCGGTCCTGACGCGCGTCATGTTCACCAAAGCACGCGACATCCGGGAACCGGATGTGCTGCGCGGCATTGAGGCCCGGGCAGAATAAGGCTGCCAGGCCATATCCCTATTGCACGCAAGGAGGCAGCATGGCTTTCGTTCATCTCAGCCCGGGAACCCTTCTCGCCCCCACCCCGGTGGTCATGGTCAGCTGCGCAAGGGAGGGTATAAAGCCCAATATCATCACCATCGCATGGACAGGCACCGTCAACTCAGACCCGCCGATGGTCTCCATCTCCGTCCGGCCGCACCGTTATTCCCATGACATCATCCGGGATTCCGGGGAGTTTGTCGTCAACCTCGTCAGCAGGAAATTGCTGAAAGCAACCGACCTTTGCGGCGTAAGGTCAGGCAGCGAGGTTGACAAGTTCGAACTGTGCGGGCTGCAGGCCATGAATGCCGGCAGCCTGCTCCACGCGCCGGCCATCGCGCAGAGCCCGGCCTGGCTGGGGTGCAAAGTGCGCAATGAACTGCAGCTTGGCTCGCATACCATGTTCGTCGGGGAAATTGTCAGCGTCGGCGTCCAGGAAGAACTGATGGATAATGACGGCAAGATCGACCTTGCCAGGGCAGACCTTGTGGCTTACTGCCATGGCGAGTATACGGGGCTGAAAAAAGCCGAGGGCTTTTTCGGCTACAGTGTTGCGCGTCCAGAGGTGCTTGAACGCCGGCTGCGAAAATAGACAGGAACTTTCGTTCTTGTTTTTACTCCAAAGCCTTGTTTGGCCTGAACGGATTATGGTAGAATAGGCATGCTCAGTGCATGCTGAAGTGAATGATTTGGATGTGTGGATGAACGTCGGCGTAGTTTCCCTGGGCTGTGTAAAAAATCAGGTCGATACGGAGGAGATGCTGTCTTTCCTGAAGAAGGACGGTTTTCATTTTGTACACGACCCGGCGGACGCGGAAGTGCTGATCGTCAACACCTGCGGCTTCATAACCTCCGCCAAGGAAGAATCCATCGACGCCATCTTTGAAATGGCACAGTTCAGGAAAACCGGTCCCTGCCGCGTCCTTTGCGTCACTGGCTGCCTGGCCCAGCGCTACGGCGACGACCTTCTCAAGGAAATCCCGGAGATCGACGTGCTCACCGGGGTGTCCCAATACCCCCGGCTGGCCGGCTTTATCCAAAGCGCGCTGGATGGGCAGCGTGCCGGAAGCACGGAGCGCGGAGAGGACTTCGCGGGCTGCGGCCGGGTGCTCACCACCGCGCCGTACACGGCCTACGTACGCATCGCCGAAGGCTGCGACAACCGCTGCGCCTACTGCGCCATCCCGCTCATCAGGGGCGGGTTCCGCTCACGGCCGCAGGACAGCATATTGGAAGAGATGCGTGCCCTCGCTGCGCAGGGGGTGAAGGAACAGATCCTCATCTCCCAGGATACGTCGCGTTACGGAGCGGACCTGAAGGGCATATCACTGGCCGGCCTCCTTCGGGAAGCGGCCGCGATCCAGGGGATCCATTGGCTGCGGGTCCTGTACTGCTATCCGGATGAGACAGACCGGGAACTGATTGACACCATGGCAGGCGATGGTAAAATATGCCGCTACCTCGATCTGCCGCTGCAGCACGCCTCCCCCGGGATACTCAGGAAAATGAACCGGCGGGGAGAAATCGGTCAAATTGAAGATTTGCTGAATTATGCGCGGGATAGGGGATTTGCGCTGCGCACCACGATGATCGTCGGATTTCCAGGCGAAACAGAGAAAGATTTCCAGGACATGCTCCATTTCTGTGAGCGCGTTCAGTTTGACCGTCTGGGCGCCTTTGCCTTTTCGCCGGAGGAAGAAACCCCCGCTTTCCATATGAAGGGGCAGATACCTGAAGCTGAAAAGCGGCGCCGCCTGGATGAATTGCTCCACATGCAGCAAAGGATCAGCCTGGCACGCAACCGCCTGAGGATAGGGCAGGAAGAAACTGTTCTCATCACTGGGCGCAGCGGGAAGGACTACGTGGGCCGCTCGCAGTGGGAAGCGCCCGACAGCGACGGGTTGATCAAGGTCAAAAGCAGCGCCGTCTTTGAGGAGGGGCAGTTCGTCCGCGCAAAGGTCACGGACGCTTCCACCTATGACCTGGCGTCCGAGGCGCTGGCCCCGTGAGGAGGAGCATATGAACCTGCCCAACAAGCTGACCATCCTCCGGGTGCTGCTGATCCCGCTGTGCATCCTGATGACGCTGCTGAACCTCAACATCTGGGCTGCCGCGCTGTTCGTCATCGCCAGCGTCACGGATTTCCTGGACGGCTATATTGCCCGCAGGCAGAAGATCGTAACCAATTTCGGCAAGTTCGCGGACCCCGTAGCGGATAAGATCCTGTCGCTGTGCATGATGATCACCCTGGTCTTTTGGGGCAATTTCCCCTGGTGGGCAGCCTGCGTTGTGGCGGCGCGCGAACTGGCCGTTGACGGACTGCGCCTGGTCGCGGTGGAGCAAGGTATTGTGATCCCCGCGGGCAAACTGGGAAAGGTGAAAACCAATCTGCAGTTCCTTTGCGTGCTTTCCTCTCTGCTGAACCTGCCTGAGTTGCTGACGGCCATCCTGTGCGTGTTCATGTCGCTGCTGACCGTCGTCTCGGGTATTCAGTACTTCATTGCGTCCAAAGATGTATTTTCACCCCGGAAACCAATACAGCCAACCTGATGAGAGAAAGGAAAACATATGGCAGCCAAAGAAAACAGGATTGAAGCGAAAGCGCTTCCCGGTGAGAGGACCCAGGCCCTGGACCGCGCGCTCGCGGCGCTGGACAAGCAATTCGGCCGCGGTACGGTCATGAAACTGGGCGAGCAGACCAAGATGCAGGTGGATGTGATTCCCACCGGCTGCCTTGATTTGGATATCGCGTTGGGCGTGGGCGGCATCCCGCGCGGGCGCATCATCGAAGTCTTCGGGCCGGAGTCTTCAGGCAAGACCACCGTTGCCCTCCATTTTATCGCCGCGACGCAGAAACTCGGCGGGCTGGCGGCCTTCATCGACGCCGAGCACGCACTTGACCCCGCCTACGCGAAGCGCCTGGGCGTGAACATCGACGAATTATACGTCTCCCAGCCCAGTACGGGAGAGGACGCGCTGGAAATCGCGGAAGCGCTCGTGCGCTCCGGCGCGATCGACATCGTGGTCGTTGACTCTGTCGCGGCGTTGGTCCCGCGGGCTGAAATCGACGGGGAGATGGGCGACTCGTTTGTTGGCCTTCAGGCCCGCATGATGAGCCAGGCCATGCGGAAACTGGCCGGAGTGGTCAGCAAGACCGGCGCGATCACAGTATTCATCAACCAGCTGCGCGAGAAAGTCGGCGTCATGTACGGAAACCCTGAAGTGACCCCCGGCGGGCGCGCGCTGAAGTTCTACGCCTCCATCCGCCTGGACGTGCGCCGCGGGGAGCAATTGAAGAACGGCACCGAAGTCATTGGAAACCGTACGAAGATCAAGGTCGTCAAGAACAAGGTCGCCCCGCCATTCCGCGTTGCCGAGTTTGACCTGCTCTACGGCTATGGCATCAGCAAGGAGTCTTCGCTGCTGGACATGGCGGTTGAACGGGAGATCGTCCAGAAGTCCGGCGCGTGGTTCTCCTACAAGGACGCCCGTATCGCCCAGGGCAGGGAGAACGCCCGTAAATACCTCGTGGACAACCCCGACATAGCGCAGGAGATCGACACGGCCATCCGCGCGACCCTGAACCTGATCCCATCCAAATCGGAAAGCGATGATGAGGGCGTGACAGAAGACGACTGATCTTCACCCGAAAAATCCTATAAGAAGTCCCCCGTCAGGGGGATTTCTTATTGCAACCTGATCTTCGCCCATTTTCCGCTTTTCACGCGGTCGGACAGCAGCTTATTTCGCACCAGGGCGTCTATCAGGAAGGCAAACCAGGGGCCTGTCGCGGCCAGCTGCAGCCCCGGCAGGGAAGGCGACAGGAGAAAGCAGAAAAGCCAGGTGAGCAGCGGGCGCAGGACGCCGACCCCGACGAAAGAAGAAAAGGCGACATAGCGCACATCCCCTGCGCCACGCAGGCAGCCGGCGTATACCACCCGCCCGTTTTGCGGCAGCAGTGCCGGAATCACCACAAGGAAACCGGCTGAAGATGCGGCAATCACGGCTTCGTCGGGCGTAAAAAGCTCTGCCAGTCCCCGCCTGAAGATAAACATCAGCGTCATCAGCAGGAAAGACGCAAGAATGGAAATGTTGCGCGTCACATCGATATAACGTCTGGCCCTGTCCTCCTGCCCGGCCCCCAGGCTCTGCCCCACCATGGCGACGCCCGCGGCGGAAATGCCGTCTCCCAGGGTAAAGGACAGGGATGAAACCTGGCTGACAATGTGGAAAGCCGCGAAAGCGACGGTTCCCAGGCTGGCGATGATCCTGGTCGTAAGAAGAAAACCGATGCGCAGGAATCCGGACTCCGCGACGGAGGAACTGCCCACCCTGAACAGGCCGGAGAGCGTGTTGCGGTCAAACGACGGCCTGCGCAGACGGTAATGAAAAGGCGAGCCATTCCGCGCGGCAAACCAGATGGATACCATGAAAGCGGCGAAGGTGCCGATAAAGGTCGCAATCGCGGCGCCTTGCACGCCCAGCCTTGGGAACCCCCACCGGCCCCCGATCAGCAGGTAATTGAACAACAGGTTCACGACGTTGGACAGCAAATGCGTCACCATGGTGATCCTGGTTTTACCCAGGCCGCGGTATGCAGCGCATACGCACAGCTGGATGCTGTTGGGGATAAAGCCAAGGGAGATGACTTGGAAATAAAGGACGGACATCTCCAGCGTATCCTCATTCGCCCCGGCGAGCGCCACAAATGATTCGGCAAGGAAGAAACCGGCCAGCGTCACCAGCAGGCCGGTGGCGAAACTGATGTACATGGATTGCTCCAGCGCGCTGCGAACCCCGGCCTCGTCCCCCGCGCCTTTGCGTTTGGCGATGATTGCCGTGGTGCCAATGTTCAAGGACTGCACAAGGATCAACAGGATCATGCGCGGCTGCGCGGTGAGGCCGACTGCGGCGATGGCGGCCGGGCTGATGGTGCCCACCATCATCGTATCCACGGAACTGATGACGCTGATCAGCAGGCCCTCAAAGGCCGCGGGCCAGGCAATCAGCAGGGCTTTCATGTAATAGGGCTTCAGCTGTTCCCAGCTGTCCCCGCCCCAAACCCGTGCAA
>CAZJCB010000115.1:0-7010 GCA_964544245.1 uncultured Christensenella sp. | reverse complement strand
GGGGATTGCATCCCCAAACCCCAGCCCGGGGAGTTCCTCCCCGGACCCCGGAATCCTGTACATTATACTTTTCTCCAACGAGTTAATACGTCATGTGTTGATTGAATAGATTCCGGGTCAAGGGACGAAGTCCCTTGTCAGGGGGTCTGGGGGATGAAATCCCACAGGCACTGTCCATCTTCCTGAACAGGCCCTGAATTATCCCGTCATTTCAACTGCCCCGGGAGGCGAAGTTTTTCGCGTTTCGGGAAACCGCTGTCATAGGCTTCGAATTCGGGGCCCTCTTCAACGTCAAACAGCGGGGAGAACCTGCAGGTTCCGCTCCTGCCGTCCAGCGCGCCTTGCGACAGCGGCAGCGCCATGAAGAAGGCGGCTTCGTCGCCCGTGGTCATACCGGGCAGGCGGACGCCGAAGCGGGACGCGGAGACGAACCCGAAGCGGTGGTAATAGCCCGGGTCGCCGGTGAGCATCAGCGCGTTCGCCCCGTGTTCCTTTGCCATAGCGATAACGGCGCGCATCAGGCTGCCGCCTATGCCGCGCCGGGAGGCCGCCGGCAGCACCGTGAGCGGACCGAGGGTCAGAACGGGGAAGGCGCCGCCCTCGTCCGGCAGGATGTCTGCCGGGCTCAGCAGGGCGTGTCCGATGACGTGCCCGCCGTACTCCGCCACAAGGCTGTGCCAGGGCCGGAAGCCCGGCTCTTCCCGCAGCAGGCGGACGAGCCAATGCTCGTTGCAGCCCGGGGCGTATTTGTTCCAGAAAGCCTCCCGGGTCAGTTCCTCGACCGCACGGCGGTCTCCGGGCTTCTCTTCCCTGATGACGAGCCCCGGCACACTGTGTTCCATGATATCCGTCATATCCTATCCATGAAAATTCCGGGTCAGGGGATGAAATCCCCTGGCAGGGGGTTGGGGGACGAGGTCCCCCAGCGTTCCTTCGTTCTCAAGTCCTCCTGAGCGCTTCGCGCACGACGCGGCCCAGCTTGGTTTTGTTGCCGTAGTTGAGGGAGCCCCAGCGGTAGATCTTGATGCTCAGGAAGGCGAAGAAGGCGACGGCGGCGAGCATCAGCAAGCCGGACAGGACGAACTGCTCCCAGGGCACGGTGGTCATGGCGCCCCGGAGCGGCATGACCATCACCGAGGTGAAGGGGATGACGCTGCCGATGACCGCGAGCGTGCTGTCGGGCATCTGGGCGGACGCCGTGGCCAGCAGGTAGGCCGCGATGAAGAGGAACTGCACCAGGGCGGTGGCGCTGGACAGGTCCTCCATCTTGCTGACGGTGGAACCCAGCGCCGCGAAGAGGAAGAGGTAGAGGATGAAGCCGAAGAGGGAAAAGAAGATATAGCTCCAGACGAAACCGGGGGTGAGGGAGGAGGAGAGCATGCCCAGCAGCATCTGCGGGTAGGTGCCTTTGTTCAGCTGGAAGCCGGCGAAACCGGCCAGCACCAGCGCGCCGAACATGACGGCGGCGGCGGTGCCGGAGGCCGCCACCTTGCCCAGGATCAGGCTGGAGGGCCGGGTGGAGGTGATGAGGATCTCCATCGTCCGGCTGTCCTTTTCCCGGGCGATGACGGAGGACACGCCGTTGCCGTACAGCAGGACCATCATGTAGACCGCCAGCATCATCGCGAAGGCGACGAAGTAGTTCTCCATGCCGCTGCGGCCCATCACGCTCACGGTGCCTTCCGCCCGGGCGCTTTCAATGGCGCTGAAGTCTTCCGGCGTCAGGCCGCGTTCCAGGATCATCTGTTCCCGCTTGACGCGGCTGAGGATCCCGCCCAGGACGGCGTCGCTGCTGTCGCCCATGGAGCGGTCCTGATAGACGGCCTCCCAGGACAGGTCGGGGTTGACCACGAAACCGACCTGGATCTCCTTTTCCTGAAGCGCCAGGACCATCTCATCCCGGCTGGCGTAGGGAGTGTTGATCGCTTCGCCCAGGACGGGCGCGAGCAGGCCTTGCAGGCTTCGATCGGGGATGACGTAGCCCGCGCCCTGAATGGCGCCGGCGGAGCCGGTAGCCGTGCCGCCGTCGTCAAACAGGGAGATGAGCCGGGGCAGGCTGGTCACAACGAGCAGGATCACCATGATGACCAGGGTGGTGACGATGGCGGACTTCTTGGTCAGCTGGGTCTTCAGCTCGTAGAGGTAAACGGTCTTGAAATCTCTCATGCTTTTTCACCTACCTTCGCGATGAAGATGTCCGTCAGGCTGGGCTCGTACAGGCCGAAGCGCCGGACGGCCAGGCTCTGCCCGGACAGCCACTTGAGCAGTTCGGCCTGCCTGTCCCCGCCCCGGGTGTCCAGGATGTACCCCTCATGCGCGGGCGTGATGAGGATGTCCGGGAAGACCCGGCGCATAACGTCCGGCCAGGCGCTGTCCGCCGCATCCAGCAGGGAGAGGAAGAGCTTGCTGCGGCCCTCCTCCAGTTTGAGGGCGGACAGGTCGCCTGAGAGCAGCACGCGCCCCTCGTGGATGAGGGTCACGTCGTCGCAGATCTCCTCCACGTAGCCCATCTGGTGGGAGGAGAAGATGACCAGCCGCCCTTCCTTCACAAAGCGGGCGATCGTGTCCTTGAACACCTGGGCGTTCACGGGGTCAAGCCCTGAAAAGGGCTCGTCCAGGATGAGGATGTCCGGTTCGTTGAGAAAGGCCTGGGCGATCTGGATCTTCTGCTGGTTGCCCTTGGACAGGGTCTCCAGCTTCTTTCTCCGGAAATCGCCCAGTTCGAAGTAATCGATCCAGCCATTGGCGCTCATCAGGGCGTCCGCCCGGCTGGCCCCGCGCAGGCGGGCGAAATAGACCAGCTGGCTCAGCACCTCGTTTTTCTGGTACATGCCCCGTTCTTCCGGCAGGTAACCGATCTTCATCTTCCGGGGCTGGAAGCGTTCCCCGTCCAGCAGGAAGGTGCCGCTGTCCGGCCGGAAGACGTCCATCAGGCAGCGGATGGTGGTCGACTTTCCCGCGCCGTTGCGGCCTAGGAAGCCCATCGCCCTCCCGCTGGTGACGGAGAACGTGATGCCGTGCAGGACTTCCCTGTCCCCAAAGCTCTTGGTGATGTCCTGTATCTGCAGAATCATGCCTGTCCCTCCTAACGGGTCCGGCCGCAACCGGCCGTACGGGGGCATTCTACCACTGTATTGGGATCTCTGCCTGTTTTATGGGAAATTAATCGGGACGGCATCCGTCCCGGCCGGGCCGGTATATGCCCTTAGGAGGGCAGGCGGGGCGCCTCGGCGCGCTGTGCCGTGATGATGGCGGCAAACATCAAGGCGCTGCCGATGACCTCCCGCATGGAGGGCATCTCGCCCAGGACGAGCATGCCGGAGAGCACGGCGAACACGGCCTCCAGGCTCATCAGCAGCGAAGCCACCGCGGGCGGCGTGGTGCGCTGGGCGAGGATCTGCAGCGTGTAGGCCACGCCGGAGGACAGCACCCCGGCGTAGAGCAGGGGGCCCGTGGCGGCCAGGATGGCGCCGGCGCGGGGCGTTTCAAAAATAAACATCGCGATGCCGGACAGCACGCCGCAGACCAGGAACTGCACCGCGCACAGTTTCATCCCGCTGACCCTGACGACGTAATGGTCCACCAGCAGGATCTGCGCCGCGAAGGCGAATGCGCAGAGGATGATGAGCAGGTCGCCCTTGAGGACCGTGAATTCCTCCGTCACACTCAGCAGGTAGAGCCCGCCCCTCGCGATGAGCACCGACAGCCACATCACAGGGCGCACTTTGTGCCCGAAAATGAGGCCGTACAGCGGCACGATGAGGATGTACAGCGCGGTGAGGAAGCCCGCCTTGCCGGCGGTGGTCTCCCTGAGGCCTGACTGCTGCAGGTTGACGGCGGCAAACAGGACCAGGCCGCACAGCGTGCCGCCGGTGAGCAGGGAGCGGATGTCCTGCTTTGCGGCCGTCCTCTCCCGGCGCTTCCTGATCCGGTCGGTGAGCAGGATGACGGGCAGCAGGGCCGTCACCCCCAGCAGGGAGCGGACCGCCTGGAAGGTGAAGGGCCCGATGTGGTCCATGCCCACGCTCTGGGCGACAAAGGTGCTGCCCCAGATCACGGCGGCAAGCAGCAGCATCAGGCTGCCGGTCTTCCCCTTCTTTTCCACGCGCGGCCACCCCCTTGAAAACATAGGAGCCATTGTAGTTTTTGCGGCCTGCCGCGTCAAGGAAACACCGGCGGACAGGGGCGCCAATGGATATTCCAACTGTTTCCGGGCAGGGGGCTGGCCAGGCGGCGCCTGAACGGGTACAATCCTCTGTGGATATCTGCCGGGCAACTCCGGCGGGCTGGAGGGATTGATTTGCTCCAACTGAGGAACGTGTCCCTGACCTATCCGGACGGCGGGGAAATCATCAGGGACCTGTCATTGACCATCCCGGGCGGCAAGCTGACGGTGGTCACCGGGCCCAATGGCGGCGGGAAGACCACGCTGGCCAAGCTCATCGCCGGGCTGGTGGCGCCCACCGCGGGGGAAATTCTGCTGGATGAGCGGGACATCACGGGCCTGAACGTCACCCAGCGGGCCAAGCTGGGCATCAGCTACGGCTTCCAGACCCCCGTGCGCTTCAAGGGGCTGACGGTGCAGGGCCTGCTGGAGACCGCCGCGGGGCGTTTGCTGAGCTTTGACGAAATGTGCGACCTGACCGGCAAGGTCGGCCTTTGCACGGTGGACTACATCGACCGCGAGGTGGACGCCAGCCTGTCCGGCGGGGAGATCAAGCGCGTCGAGATCGCTTCCGTCCTGGCGCGGGGAACCCGGGTATCCATCTTTGACGAGCCGGAGGCCGGCATCGACATGTGGTCCTTCAACGGCCTGGTCGAGGTGTTCAGCAACCTGAAGCGCAACGGCATGACCATGGTGGTCATCTCCCACCAGGAGCGCATCATCCAGATCGCCGACGAGATCGTCGTCATTTCCGCGGGCGAGCTGAGGGACCAGGGCCCAAGGGACGAGGTCATGCCCCGGCTGCTGGCGGGCGACATCGCCGGGCACTGCCCGGTGGGCAGGAAGGTGGGCGCATGAACATCATTCCGTTGAACCCGGTGTCTGAAAAGCTGCTGGGCACGGTCGCGGGCTTCAGGGGGGAGTTCAAGGGGGCCTACAACATCCGCCAGGACTCAGGCTGCGCGGGAAGGCGCTCCACGGAAAACATCAGGATCCTGCCCCACCGCGAGGGCAAGCCCGGGATCGAGATCCACGTGGCGCCGGGCACCCGGGGCGAGTCCGTCTATATCCCGGCGACGGTCACCCGCGGCAGTGTGGACGACCTGACCTACAACGACTTTTACATCGGCGAGGGCGCTCGCGTCACCATCGTCGCCGGCTGCGGCGTGCATACCGACGACGCGGGGGAGGCCAAACACAATGGCGTGCACCGCTTCTTTATCGGGAAGGGCGCCGACGTCGTCTATGAGGAAAAGCACATCGGCGAGGGCGGCGGTTCCGGCAGCCGGAGGATCGACCCGGTGAGCGACATCTACCTGGAAGAAGACGCCAGGCTGAGCATTGAGACCATCCAGCTGGGCGGCGTGGACCAGACCGACCGGGTGACCACCGCGGCCTTGAAGGCCCGCTCCAGGCTGGTCGTGCGGGAGCGTTTGCTGACCGACGGGGTCCAGCGCGCCAGGACCCGCTTTGATGTGGTGCTGGAGGGCGAGGACGCCGGCTGCGACGTGGTGAGCCGCTCGGTCGCCCGCGGCAAGTCCCGCCAGGAGTTCTTCAGCCGCGTCGTCGGCAAGGCGCGCTGCACGGGGCATTCCTCCTGCGACGCCATCGTGGCGGACGAGGCCGTGGTCACCGCCGCGCCCCAGCTGGACGCGCTGAGCCCGGACGCCGCGCTCATCCACGAGGCCGCCATCGGCAAGATCGCGGGAGAGCAGATCCTCAAGCTGCGCACCCTGGGGCTGACGGAGGAAGAGGCCGTGGCCAAGATCGTCGAGGGGTTCCTGAAGTAAGGGAACCAGGGAAGACGATGTGGGCATTCTGCCCTCAACCCTCCTGGCATGGGACTTCATCCCTTGACCCGGCGGTCTCATCATGACGAGAAATCTGCCCTGTCAAACGTGTGGAAGGCAGAACAGAGCCGCCTTGTAAGGGGCGGCTCTGTTCCATGGTTCCTGTCTTTTCAGTATCCCCGCACATACCAGCCGGGCACGTAGAGGGAGAGCGGGTTGCCCATCGCGTTCCCGTCCCCGCGCGCCAGGCCGTCCGGCAGGGTTTCGCAGGTGCACGGCCTGCTGCCGCAGCGGCACTTGTGGGACAGCCTGCCCGGCAGGCCCTGCCCGCTCAGCCTGTTCAGGCTGCGGAGGGCTGCGTTGTTTTCCCGTCTGTTTTTCAACCTGGATCACCCTCGATTCTTCTGTCCTGTCAACTCTTTGAATACGGCCATCGGGCACAGCCGGCCGGCCAGTTCCCGGGCCAGGCTTTCAGGCATGCCCTCTGAGACGGCGGCCTGTACATAGCTCCTGCGGAACCTCCGGAAGGCCGAGCCGGAGCGGATGAGGATGCCAGGCGCCAGGCCGGCCAGGCGCATGACGCCCAGGGCCGCCTTCAGTTTCCCCGCTTTCTTTTCGCCCATGACGTCCGCCCTGCCGCCTACTCTGCTTTTTCCTGGCTTTCGCCGTCCCCTTCGTCATCGCCGAACTGGAAGCGATAGCTCCTGCCTTTGCCGCCCCCGCCCTTGCCCTGCGGCTTTCCGCCGCCGAAAGCGAAGTTCTTCATGGAGAAGGAAAACTCCTTCGCCATCTCCAGCGCCGCGTCCTGCGGGATGCCGGAGGCCACCAGTTCCTTGTAGTAGGCGCCCACGGACTGGCCCATGGATGCGCCGGTATCCTTGCTGTAGAGGCTGCCCATCACCTCGCGGATCAGCCTGGGCACCTTTTCGCTCACCGTTTCCAGCACTTCGCTCAGTTCGTTCATGTCCCGGCTGCGGCCGTGTTTCCCGTCGTCATTGAAATCGCTCATGTCCTTCTCCTTTTTATGGTTGATGTCCTTACAGAAAGTTCAGCGC
>CAZJCB010000114.1:0-7016 GCA_964544245.1 uncultured Christensenella sp. | reverse complement strand
CATCCTTTCGGGTCTAGTGCTGTCGGAGCATACAGCGGCGCGGATGACCAAGGAAGCTGACATCCAATATTTCCGCTATCTCTTTGGAGCTCTTGTTCTTCTTCGACAGTCGGATAATGTTCTTGCGGATCTGGTACTGTTCTTCCTGCCCAAGATGAACCGCGTTGGTTCTCAGTTCTTTTTCCATGACCATAGTGTAACATAATTCGCAGAATTACGCAATGTTTATTTAGCGAGTCAATAGCAGACAGTTAATCATATGGTATGTAAAATCTGATCATAAGTCTTGTCCCGGTAGCCGTTGGATACCTGCTCGCTGTTGAATAGTATCGACTCATCTTCCTTTCAAAAGAACATGACTGCATTGAAAAAGCGCCGGCATTCTCTGCCAACGCTCCCACTGGGCACACCTTTACTACCAACATATTATCACTTTCCCCGATGTTCGCAAGAGAATTAATGTGCATTTACATGACTAGTTTTCGATTTTCTTTCATTTTCTTTTGGCAGTGAGTTCTTGTCGGCGTTTATGACGCCTCTTCTTTTTGATTCAGCACGTCATCAAGCGTCTGCAGCGCCCTGGTGTGTAGCACATGCACCCACCGAAGGCCAAACTGCAGGTCAGCAGTGCTGATGGTCATCTCGTGGTCAAACGTCATGCGTCTGGCTTCTTTTCCGGTTATAACCGGCAGATTGGGTCACGAAGGATAGTTTTCCGATTACGAATGACACCACTCCCAGTTTCCAGGAGTTTCTGTGGTTCAGTGTCACAACTTTTCGCCTACATCATTGACACTATTTGAATATTGATACGCCAGCCGCTTTCAGCCGAGCTCTGAGTGTATCGATCGCCTTGGAAATACCTGTGCGGGAGCGGACATTTTCGCCGGTTGCGGGGTCAAGTCCGTTATCTCCGCACAACATTTCCAGGAATCTCAAGGTCTCTTTCTGCTGAAATGTCGCCAGAACAGCAGGGTCCCAGCGCACAGAGCAGCCGGGATGCCGATCGAAGTAATCCATGTACCAATCAAGGTTCTTTTCTTTGCTCATGATAGTTCATCAATCTTTCATGTAATAATCAGTTGTCTTGAATCCAGCGCCCTTGAGCAGAAGGCCAGGCGCCCAGGGAATAGGCTGTGCCATGACGTCCAGCACCGGCTGAAGATCAGCGTCCGCTGGGGCTTCGATCACGACCTCGTCATGCACATGGAACAGCACCCTGTATCCGTTTGCTTCCAGGCGCAGGATGGTTTCGCATAGACAGTCCCGGGCAATTGCCAGGGTGAGGTTTTCTGCCAATTTGCCACCGAATGTCGGGGTCAGATGCTGCTTCCCGCCAATCAACGCGTCCATGTAATGAAGGGATGGGCGGTTGAACTTCCCGCCGTTGAGGATCAGGGGCTTGAGGTAATAGAGCTTCCGGCCTGAAGGCAGCTCCACTGTCATGGCCGGGATACCGTTTAGCGTTTCCATCCGGAACGTTAAATGCTGTCCAACCTTGATGGGGTAGCAGTTTCGTAGGCACTCCAGCGCGGCGTTCTCCAGGTCCTGCTATAGCCGGACAATGTTTGGGTTAGCAGCTCGCCAGCGCGCCACGATATCGGGGAGCTCTTCTTCTGTTAGCCCCATCCGCAGCGCGCCCATAGCGGCCAATGCTCCGGTACCGCCTGAATATCCAAGAGCTAGAACTGCCAATTTCCCTTTTTGCCTTAATGTGTACTCAGGATTTCCACGGCTTATCTTTTCTTTCGGAACGCCAAACATCTGCGCAGCAGTAGGGTAGGATGGAAGCGTTATAGTCGTCAACGATTCTCGTGACGGCCTCTACCCGCTCAAGGTCTCCGCGGGAGGGGATTTCATCCGAAACCCCAAGAATCAGCTGCCCCGCGAAAAGGTCGATGCACTCGCGGGTCTGCGCGGTCAGGTCTTCAAGGGGATACAGGGAAGGGTCAAACAGGAGCGCCGCGAGGCCGTCCATCAGGAACAGGCTGTCGCCAAAGGCCTCTTTGACTTCGCTGAGCGTAACGTCGCCCTGGGGAAGCGGCGTGACCGCCTCGATCCCGTCCAGCCCGCAGCTGCGCGCAAAGGGGAGCAGCTGCCTGACATTGCCGTCCCAGTGGGAGGTCGTGAACTTACCCGCAGAGTGAAGCCTTTGGTTGCGGTGCAGGTATGCGGGCATCACGTACTGCCGGAACAGCTGCGGGGTCACGACCGAACTGTGGATGTTGTCCCCGAAATTGACGATCTCGACAGGGGAAGACAAGACGACATCAATCAGCCTGTCATGGTTTTCGTTCAGCGCGGTGAAGTATTTCTCCACGGTTTCGGGATAATCGTACAGGGCGAAGATCCCTTCCTCCGTCCCCATGGTGTTGTAAAGCAGGCTGAGCAGCGTGGTGCGGGGCATCCACATGTTGGGGGCGCCCGCAAAGCCCCATTCCTTCCGGATCCGGTCATAGGCATCCTGGTCCCATTCCCAGGTGCTCGTCTCCAGCACCCAGCGGTGGATATCCATTTCCTCCGCGCACGTGATCCACCATTTTTTGGGGTACCGGCCCGGATTGGAGGTATTCCGCATCTGAATCAGGTTCAGCCTGCCCCTGGGGGTCAACATGATTTCCTCGCTCATCATGGGGGAATGCTCAACGGTCCGCATGCTGACCCTGGGATCCAGGACCTGGCGGAAGCATCTGGAGTATTGATAGACCCTGTTGGAAACGCCCAGTTCCCGGTAGATCCCGGCCATGTCCAGCCCCGCGAAGCGTCCGGGAAGCGCTTCGTTCCTGAACACCTTGTCCTCATGCCAGCAGCCGATTCGGGGCTGCCAGAGGATTTTCCCTGTCCTGCGGCGGACTACGTCCAGGTTCAGAGACCAGAGATCCGTGTTTCTGTGGTCCGTCTGCCGTCCGGCCATCAAAGCCTCCTGTTCTTGTCCTTGCAAGGGTTCATGGGGCGGTCAACCGCCCAGCACCCATTTTTGCGCCTTGCTCAGCGCGGCGCCGATATCCTGGGGATGTTTCGCCAGCGTATCACCGACAATGGAAAGGGTAGGGATGATGTACTGCTCCATCTTGCCGTTTGCCGTGGGCGAATACCAGGCCTGCTCGTGCACGCCGCCGCTCCCGCCCGGCGCCGGGAAGGCCAGGTACCAGCTCTGGCGGGTATAGCGGAGCATGGCCCGCTCCAGCCCCAGGGGCTGCATGGAGGTCGCGAAGAGCCCAAAGATGTCCCACAGCAGGTCATAGCCGTCCTCGCCCATCAGCAGGGCTTGCGGGAAGCGCCCGTGGATCGCTTCTCCCCAGGCTTTCAGCCCTTCATAGGGGGAGAAGTCGGGGCAGTTCTCCCAGCGGATGCTGCCGTCCAGGAAAATGCCGTCAAACCCGTACCGCTCCAGCAGCCCGCAGCAGATGTCCGCATGCCTTTCCCGGAAGCCCGGGTGGCCGAAATTGACCAACCAGCCCATCTTTTCATAGAACAGGTCGCTGTTCCAGTCCACCCAGTTCTGGACCTTTTCCTCGCCATAATCCGATTTCAAGCGCGCGCCTGTGAGCCCGTGCTCATCCAGGAAGAGCTCGTCGGCAAGATTCGGGCCGTACAGCATCGGGATGACGTGCGCGCCAAGGCTGTGCGCGTTGTCGACCAGGGCTTTGAGCCCTTCCTCGCCGCCCAGTTCAGGCGCGGGGGCTCCCGGGGGCGACTGTTTGTAGTAAGGACCCTCCCACGCGGGAAGGAATGCCAGAACCTGCCTGCCCGGAATGGTTTTGCAGATCGTCCGCATCGCCTGGGCCTGCTGGGCGAAGGTCAGGAACACGTGCCCTGTCCAGTGCATGCCGTGCAGGTTCACGACCAGCTTCAGGTCCCTGACCCACTGCCGCTCGGGATGCCGGCTGAAGGGTTTCATGCCAAAGCGGTTCTCCAGATCGGCAAAACGCCTTGCCAGCACCTCGCCGCGCGGGATGCCCCGGCCGAGTTCCCATAACGGCAGTTCCAGCCTGCAGCTTGTCAGGCGGGCATCCTCCTGGTGGGACAGCACGAGGACGGGTTCTTTGAGGAGATGGTCGTAATGAGCGGAAAAGCACTTCCTGCGAACCTTTTCATCCCTTGAGAGCGCGAAGGCCTCGGGCTGTTCCCCGCAGTCGATGAAGACAAGCGGCATGGTCGCCGTGCGCCCAGGCCAGGACAGGTTCTCCGAATGCCTTCCCTCCGGCAGTACCGCGGCGGGCATGTTGTCCGACTCACCGATGAGACGGCTCACCGCGAGTCCCCTGACCAGGAGAACGAGGCTCTTGCCGGGTTCCTTTTCATGCCAGGCATGGCCTGTGACGCTGAAGATGCCCCGGCTGTCGCAGCGGACAAGCATTGACATTCCGCCCGGTACGGTCTGCTGCCCGCCGGCCCAGCTCAGGCGGGATGCCTCCATCCGGATGCTGTCTGGCTCCTCGTGGACCGCAAGGAAGGCGGGGTCCGGCGCATACAGGTTCTTCCGCGTGCCCAGCCTCAGGGCGAAAGAGAGGCCCCTGAGCGTAAGCCAGGTGTCCCTGAAGTCAAACCCCAGCGTGTTCATACGGTCTCCCCGGGTTTCAGGAGCAGGCTGTACACTTTCCAGGGGTGAAGCTGCGCTTTCAGCTTGCCCTCCTGGACGTTCAGCGGCCTGAGGACGCGTTCCAGCGCGTCCGCATGCCAGGCCTCCCCGACGGGTCCGCATGCGGCTTCCTGGACAGATGCGTTGTTCTGGTATAGGCGCAGCAGGACGTTTTCCCCGTCTTCCGCGGGCTTGAGCGCGGTGACGCGCGCATCGCCTTGCAGTCGCAGCAGGCAGGCTTCCCCCGGCATCCTGCCCCTGTGAAGGGTGCTGGAATGAACGTAGATCGGGTGTGAAAAGCTCACGGCGCGCCGGGTGAGTTCCGCCCAGCCGAAGCCCGGCACGGCCGCGAGGCCCAGTTCCATGTGGTGGACGCCGGCTTCCGGAAGCTTGTCCGGCGAATGGGAGGAGCGCAGCAGGCCGACCTGAAGGGCGTTGCCGAAAGCGCGGTAACCGTACTTGCAGTCGGTGGTCAGCATCAGGCCGCCGCCCTGGCGCACCGGCGCGGCGTACAGGAGGGCCGGGACGTCCCGGTCCATCTCCGGCCTGTCGATAAAGCCGCCGGCGATGTCATAGCGCAGGCAGTCCGGCCTGTAAGCGTAGGGTATGTGGAACTGCAGCTGCGGCACGGGCTTTCCGGGTTCGCCCTTTTCCTGCCAGTCCACTTCGCATGAGAAGCGCAGCATGTCCGCGCACAGCGAGACCCTGACAGCGAGCCTGGACTGCCCGAAGGACAGTTCATAGGACAGCTGCCCGAAGACGCCGTCATCCTTCAGTTCGGTAAGCGTCACAAAGCATTCCCGGTGCAGGTCACGGACGTTTCCGTACCGTCCGACCATCCAGGCGGAAAACGAGCCGATATCCTGTTCTTCGGCCAGCCGGAAGCCCGCCGCCGCGCCAAGGAGCTCTTCGCCGTTCCGTTTGTCCCTCAGCGAAAGCAGCGACAGCGAGCGGCGGTCAAACTCCGCGCGGACAAACTCATTCTCCAGCACCGGATTGCCGTCCCTCACGTGCTGCACGCGGGTGTTCTCCTGATAGGGGAGAGGCCGGCGGGCCTTCGCCCGCGCCAGATAGCAGGTGGTATAGCCGAAGGCCGGCACCCTGGACAGGAAGGCGATCCTTGAGTAGCTGTGGGCCCAGTAACGCTGCGGCTCCCCGAGCACATCAAAGGGTAATTCCTCCCCTGTGACACTGTACACGCCGGTGGACGGCAAAGGGATGTCCCAGTCCCACAGGGTAAGTTCGACGCGCTCCTCCCGGTCGTAAGGAGTCGTGTTGAACAGGGTGAAGGCGCGTACGTCCCCGCTGCCTCGGGAAACGTCCGACACATTGAAGGACGTTGTGAACTCGCTGTGCTCCATTTTCGCGCCCTTGGCCGCGCCGCGCCCCGCGCCCGCGCCTTCGGCGGTCGTCTCCGGCCCCGCTTTATCCGGGATGCCAAAGGCGGAGGTATCGGTTGCTTCGCCAAGCGCGTGCATGGCGCGGTTGGCGTTGCCCACCGCGCAGCTGTCGGCTTCCTGGAACAGCCCCAGCGCGTACTCCCGGGTGTCCCTGACCCCGCTGCCGGGGAGGATGTCGTGGAAGTGGTTGAACAGCACGTTTTTCCATGCGCGGGAGAAGTCCGCGGAGGGTTTCTCTTCGCATCCGGCCAGCCTTGCCATGCTGGCCAGCGCCTCGCTGTCATACAGGTGATCCTCGCCGAAGCGGTTGGCCTGCTTGATGCGCGACTGCGAAGTGTAGCAGCCCGTGAACACGAAATTCAGTTCACGCTCCACCACGGGGAAACGTTCAAGGCTGGATTCAATGCTGCGGAAGTATCCGTCGATGCGGCCAAAGCGGATTTCAGGCATCAGCGGCCAGGCCTGCATGTCCAGGATGCGCTGGATGTCCCGCCGTGTCGGCCCGCCGCCGTGGTCGCCCACGCCGTACACCTTCAGCCCTGTTTTCACATGGTTGCGCCCGCAGAATCCCGGCAGGAAGGCTGCCATCCCGGGCTCGATCTGGTTGTTGTACCAGTTGAGATCCCGGTGGACCAGCACCTCGCTGCCTGAAGGCGCCCGCCAGCGGTAGATTTCCTCGTTCTCGTTGCCGCGGCAATGGTACATGTACCTGACGCCGCCCTGCGCCAGCGCCTCAGGGACGCCGACGGGGTGTCCGAAAGTGTCAGGCTCAAAGTCCGTCTGGAGCGTGTCCGGGTCGATGTCCAGCAGGCGGGCGAGGTACTTTTTTGTATACATCAGGTGGCGCGACATGGATTCCGCACTGATCATGTTCTTGTCGGGCTCCACCCAGTGCGTTGCCGCGACCTCCCAGCGCCCCTCCCGAACCCGCTCCCTGATCGCCGGCAGCATCGACGGCGCGTATTTTTCGATGATCTCGTAGGTGGATGCCTGGGACTGGGTGAAGGTGAACGCCGGATACTCCTCCATCAGGC
>CAZJCB010000113.1:6725-7078 GCA_964544245.1 uncultured Christensenella sp. | reverse complement strand
GCGGTAGACCGTACGGCGGCTTGTCCGCGCGCATTGATCGCAGCCGCGCTCTTTGTATCTCTTGCTTTCCTGTTTGTTTTCAGAAGGAGGGAACGCAGGCTCCGGACATCTGTTTCCAACGGCTGGGCCGCGTAAAGCTGGCCCCCGGCTTCCCATCAGCCGGCAAGAGCTGCCCATGGCCTCTGTACAATACGCGGTACACTGGCAGCATATAGGTATCCGTCATTCACTGTGCCGGGCAGAGGGGGTCAGTGAAGCGCTGTTCCTGACCCTAGCGGTATTCCTGCCGGCATTGCTCAACCCGGTCTAAAGAAAAACGCCAGGCCTGAAGCCAGCCCGGCGTCCCCGAAGCC
>CAZJCB010000113.1:1209-6715 GCA_964544245.1 uncultured Christensenella sp. | reverse complement strand
CCAGCCTTGGCCCGCCCAGGTCGTCCCCGGGGGAATCCAGGAACAACTCCTGATAGGTCGGCACGCCGGAAAAGGCCACGGCGCGCTCCGGATTGAGCATGGAAAAGGAAGCCGTGTAGACGTACAGGCCCTGCAGATGGCGTCCGACGCGTTCCTCGATGGGGTGCCCCTTATCGTCGTATGGCACGTACAGCATCCCAAGGGACTCAGAGAGCACGTAGAACTTGTCCTTGCCGGTGAGCGCGAGTGCTTCGCTCGTCGCGCCGCGCAGGCGTCCCTGGGAGGCGTTGGCCGTCTCCATCAACAACGGGATAGTATCCGTGGCGTCGCCCAGCTCACGGTGGGTGAGGCCGCGCAGGTTCACTGGAGAGGGTTCCAGGCTCATCGCGATTCCGCCCATCTGCAGGTCCATCACACCCATCGCTGCCACCATCATCCCTTTTTCGTGTGAGACTGTGGCGTGGATCACGGGGTATTCCGGCGAAGCCTCGTGCAGGTCGAAGGTCAGGTCGATCCCTTCCTTGAGGATCAGCTGCCGGACGGCAAAAGCGACCTGCTCGGTGAACGTGCCGTCCTCCCGGCCCGGGTAGGCGCGGTTGAGGTTGCGAGTCTCCGACCCGGACAGCCGCTGTCCGGATGCCGCGTGCACGTAAACGTCCGGGTCAGGCCACTGGTCCACAGGATTGGTGGCGCGCGAGCCGTAGCGGAACGCTCGCAGGCCGCTGCGGGTCTGAATATTCAGGTATTGAGGAGAGCCCTCCTGAGGGTCGTTGTGCGTAAGGGCGCTGCGGTTGACAAAAGGAATGACGAAGACAGTACCCGCCTGGATTGCGGCGTTCTCGACAAATGCGATGGCGCTGAGATATCCGGACGGCTCATTTGCGTGCGTTCCGCCCAGTATAAGCATCTTTCCTCCAGGGTTGTCACCCCTGAGTACGTAGACCTCCGTGTCCCCGCCGCTGCCCTTGATGCCTTCGAAATACTCGCTGAGCATCCTGACTTCCGTGACGCCTTCTCCCGCTTTGGGCAGCGGCACCTCCCGCACGGCAAGAAAGTTGGCGCCTGTTATCGCCGCAACGGCCAGGGAGAGGGACAGGAACAGCGCGCCGGTGATCAGATGGATGTGTTTCATCTCTTCTCCCTCCCCTACTTGATCATCAGCAGCCGCAGGATCAGCGGGATCACCACCAGCGCGGCGTTGGCCTGCTTTGTTATGCTCTTCTCCCTGAACAGGTTCCACACGGTGAACACCAGCACGAGAGCGACGATGCCCCGATAGATCCAGGTTATCATTGCGTCAACTCTCCTTCCTAAAAGATCAGGATCTTGCTCAACGGCGTTGCGAAAACGACGAACAGCACGCCCCAAAGGATGATAATCAGACCCGGTATCAAGCACTTCCTGAGGATCAGCGTGTACTTTTCCATGCCGACGACCTGTGCGGCGAAGATGCCCGCCAATGCGGTGGGCGGCATCATGTCGCCAAGCGACGCGATCAGGGAGATGGCCGCAGCCGTGATCACCTGGCTCCTTCCCAGGAACGACAGCAGGAACGGCACGCCCAGCACGCTGGAAGCGCCAAAGGAAGACACCGCGCCAAACAGTGGGATGGAAACGGACATGGCGAGGTATCGCATCGAATCGGGCAGGCGGATGCAGCTGGTCACAATCAGGCCGCGAACGCCCGTGAGCGTCATGACCTGGATGAACATCCCCACGCCCATCAGGATGCCCAGCACGGGCAGCACGATGTTGACCGCGTCACGGCAGGCGGTGAGGACCTTGATCTTCCTGCCCGTGAACAGCCCCACACCCGCCGCGATCAGGAACACCACCGGCATGCCGATGTCCGGAACCGCGGGGACAGCCTTGTTGAGAACCATCAGCAGGACTGCGAGGAAGATGGGCGCATAGATGCGAACGCCGTATTGCTTTCGGGAGGAGTGGTCGATCTTCGTACGCACTTCCTCATAGTTCATGTGCCTGACATATCTGTAGCCAAAGAACAGCACGAACAGGAACGCGAGCGGGAAGGTCAGCAGCGCGAGCGGCAGGTCGAAGCCGACGTAGGGGATGTCCACCCCACCTCCGATGATCATGGCCGGGATGTTGACAGGCGGCGCGATCATGCCCAGGATGCCGCCCATGGCGAGGATGCAGCCCGTCTGCAGCTTGGGGATGCCCATGAACATCAGGACAGGCGCCATGATCGCGCCCGCAGAGAGCACGGAGGCTGTGGACGAACCAGTGATCATGCCGGGGAACATGATGATGAGCATGATCATGCACAGCAAGAGGGCGGGGAATCTGTGGAATTTTTCCAGGATCAGCGAGGACAGTGCGTCCAGCGCGCCTGACTCCTGGATGACTTTCATGAAGATCATGGCCGTCGCGATCACCAGGATGGTGTCGATGTAGGCAAAGGTTCCCTCAACCAGGTGCCGCAGCGGGAATCCCTGGCCGCCGGCAAGGCTGCCGACGACCGCCGCGAGCACCATAGAGAGGCTGACCGGAAGCTTCAGCAGAAAACAGCCGCCGGTAAAGGTGACGACCATCGCGATAAAGACGATGAGTTCAATGCTCATGGGAACCCTCCGTATTCTGTGGGCAGGGGGCGGTACCCAGCCCCATGTCAACCGACTGGGGCGTCCTTATTTGAAAGCGGCTTTCAGGGGGGCGATTGCCTCGGTCATGTTACCCACGGTGTCCATCGGGATGCCCGCCTTCAAAGCCAGGCCCGCCATGAATCCGTCCTGGTCCCCATCCGCCACAATCAGGGCGTAGTCAGCCATCTCAAAGCATGGCGGGATGAAGCGGTCGGACAGGTCGCCGCGGCGCGCCGAGCCGCCGATGTGCATGGCAATGATGACAAGACCTTTTTCTTTGGCTGCGGCCAGCAGCCCGCTCACGCGCAGGAGTTCCTGATCCGCGTCGATGCCCGCCGCGCCAAGTCCCTTGGTCGAGCCGCCAATGGCCAGTACGAGCGTCTTGTGCTCACCGATATCCTCCGGCACAGCAAGGTTTTTAGCCGTGAACTGAAGCCCGTTTCGGGTCATCATGACCTTGATCATCTCCACGTCCGCGCTCTGGCCGACTGATGTGAGCAGCGCGGGCTGCTCGGCGATGGCTTCCATGAGCCCTTCCAACACTGCCGGCGAAGCGGCAGGTACTTCAGCGCCGCCAATGGCGGTGAACGCAGCAAGTATCATAAGCGCGATCAGCAGTGACATCCATTTTCTGTTCATTGAACATTGTCCTCCAATCCGTTGCAGTACAAATTCCTATCAGGAGGGGAAGGGTTTCCTCCCCCTCCTGCTTTATTCCTGCAGCCGCAGGATCAGTATCCGAGCGCCTTGCCGTCGCGGCGCGGGTCTGCGCCGCCGCGCAACGTGCCGTCGGGCATATAGACGATGCCCTGCACCCCACCGAAGTAGTTGCTCCATTCCGGGTATTCCTTGACTTTGTGGCCCATAACCTCCAGCTGCGCGATCACAGCCGGGTCGATCCCGTTCTCGCCGGCCTCGTAGAGGATCGTCTCGGAGTTGTTGTCATACATGCGGGGCGTGTCGATGGCCTTCTGGATGTCCATGCCATGGTCGATCACGTGCGAGATGACCTGGGCCAGGGTCGGGAAGATGCGCGTCGCGCCAGGCGAACCGATGGTCATGAACGGCTTGCCGTCCTTAAGCAGGATGGTCGGCGTCATGGACGAGAGCGGTTTCTTGCCCGGCTGGATGATGTTGACGCCCTCGGTGCCGTAGATGAAGTCGTCCATCTCGTCATTGGGGATGAAGCCGTAGCCTTCGACGGCGTACTTGGCGCCGAAGAAGTAGTTGATGGTCTTGGTCACGGCGACGATGTTGCCTGCCTTGTCCGCGATGGAGAAGTGGCTCGTCGACCCGGACTGGTACTTGTAGGGGTCACCCGCGGAATAGCTCTGACTTACGTCGGTGATCATTGCGGCGAGGTCCTTGGCGTATTCCTTGGAGGTCAGGCCCTGCAGCGGCACATCGGCAAACGCGGTATCCGCCATGTACTTGCTCCGGTCGCGGAACGCCATCTTGAACGCTTCTGAGAACAGGTGGATATACTTGGCGGAGTTGACCTCCAGCCCGCCGATGTCGAAGTTCTCCAGGATGTTCATGATCTGGATCAGGTGGGTACCGCCGGAGGAGGAAGGCGACGCGGAAATGATGTCATACCCGCGGTAAGACCCCTGCACGATGTCGCGTACCTCGGCCTTGTAATTGGCCAGGTCGGCCAGTGTCATCACGCCACCGTACTTGTTTACGGTATTGACGAAGGCTTCCGCGACCTCCCCGGTGTAGAAGCCGTCGCGGCCCTTTTCGGCGATGATGCTGAGCGTCTTGGCGAGGTCGGGATTTGAGAACCTGTCCCCCGTCTGATAGGGCAGGCCGTCTTTGAGATACAGGTTGCCCAGCGCCCTGTCCGCCTGCATATAGGCGTAACTGTCGCTGATCGCGGTGGAGAGATTCAGCGAGACGGTGAAACCGTCCCTGGCCAGGTCGATGGCCGGCTGCATCACACTCTTGCGGTCAAGGGAGCCGTAATTTTCCAGCGCGAACAGCAGGCCTGCCGTCTCGCCCGGTACGGCGGTGGACTTGCCGTAGGTGGAGGTCTGCGCGCCGATCACCTTGCCTTCCGCGTCCTTTTGCCACAGCGCGGGGCTTGCCGCAGCCGGGGCGATCTCACGGAAATCGATGAAGACGTTCTCGCCCGTCTCGGCGGAGTGGATCAGCATGAAGCCGCCTCCGCCAAGCCCGGAGGTGTAGGGTTCCGCAACCCCAAGCGCAAAGCCGACAGCGACCGCCGCGTCCACTGCATTCCCGCCGGCCTTGAGGACTTCCAGGCCGACCCTGGACGCATAGAAATTGGACGTGGCGACCACGCCCTCCCGTCGCGTCCCTGTCGGTACGCAGGGGCTTTCCATCAGCGTCAAATGGCTGCCATTCCTCCGGTGCCGCCGCCGCGAGCGCCGGGACCGCCCCGCCCGCCGCAAAAGACGCCATCATCAGGAAAACCAGCAGCAACGCAGTCGTCTTTCTGAACCGTACCATGTTTCATCCTCCTCCGATTTTTATTATTATGCAATCCTCCCCGGCAGATGCTGCCGTTCAGCCGCAGCAGGCGCGCGGAAAGGAATGACATACCTGACGATCCTCATGAAAGGAATCATGTCCGTCTGTTTGTCCCTGGGATGCTTCAAACTATGAACAATATATCACAACTCCCCGGAGTATTCAATCTTTATATTTGGCTATTCCAGCAATCCGCGCGCCCTCCGCCGATTGCCTGAACAGTCTGCCGGATGATATACTCCAGACATGATACGTGCGTTACGAAAAATCCTGAATTACCTCGCGATGGCAGTTTTTATCCTGTTGCCCATGGTGACGCTGGCCAAGGCGAAAGCGGCAGTCGCCTTCGCCAGTCCGAAGACATTCATTTCATCGGATGCGTCCATGGCCATCATGATGGACCCACC
>CAZJCB010000113.1:0-1199 GCA_964544245.1 uncultured Christensenella sp. | reverse complement strand
GATTTTGATATCCGCACAGCAAAGGCCGCAGACTTTTCAGATTTTTTCAAGAATGCCTTCCCCACCATCCGTAAGGAGCGTCCGCTCCTTGAGGGCACAGATCTGGAGGCGTCCGTCGTCACACTCAAAGGAGAGAGCCAGGGCCCCTGTGTATTCATCCTTGGGGGCATCCACGGGGACGAGACGGCCGGCTGGCTGGCCGCAAACATGCTCAAGGACGTCGGTATCGCCGCCGGAACACTGCATATTCTCTCGCCCGCCAACGTGCAGGGAGCGCGGACGCGCGAGCGGCATGTTCCCAATGCGCTGGACCTGAACCGCAGTTTTCCTGGTGACCCGATGGGCAGCGACGCGCATCGGCTCGCCGATGCGATCACACAGGCGATCCTCCAAGCGCAGCCCGCTCTGGTGCTGGATCTGCACGAGACGCGGTTGATCGGAAATGACAAACTGGATGACCTGAGGAACTCGCTGATCTTCACATCCGCTGACGGGATGGAAACGCTGCTGCTTGAGATGATCCTCGCCACGCAGGCGGGTGAGATCTGCTCCGGGCCGTTCAATTTTCTCGGCCCCGGCCCTGCAGGCAGCGTCAACCGCGTGTTGAGCGAAACCTATGACATCCCTGTCATCACAGTCGAAACGTTCCGGGGCGATCCGCTGGAACAGCGGCTGGGAGACCAACTGGACATCGTATGGTATACGCTCTCCCATTTTGGTTTGATCTGAGGCAGGTTTCGCTTTCTGATATTCGGCTCATGCCCCGCAGGATATTCTTGCTGCGATCTTCGTTCTCATCTTGAGCGATGCCTTCCAACAAGTCGTCATGGGGCGCATCTTTGGCGACGTGCAAAAAGGGACAAAAGGAGATCAGCAGAAGACCCTTTCGGACCAGGCCGGCTGAGCCTTTCATCTCACACAAGGCGCATCGGAATGCCGAGCGCGCCCCTTCTCTTCACGACACCTGCCCGACACCCCCCATGCGGAACAGCTCCGTCCTTTACGGGGAGACGCCGATCAATCGGTCAACGGAATCAGTCCGCGCTGTCCCCGCGCCCTCCAGCCGATGCTCCGGCTGTACCCGTGCCTGCCTGTGGAGGACGAGTGAGTCCCAGGCATTTAGCCGCCTTTTCAGCCGGGTCGAGCCGGGCGTCCGGCGGGTAAATGGACGCCCCGGAAGCGTTGATAAACCTCATTAT
>CAZJCB010000112.1:0-7105 GCA_964544245.1 uncultured Christensenella sp. | reverse complement strand
CGCGGTCCCGCTCCAGGGCGTCGATGGTTTCCCCAACCTCCCTGACGTCCATGCCCAGCATGACCGCCATCTTCTCCAGCGGGATGCGGCAGTCCTCATTGAGCAGGTCCAGGACTCTTTTTTCTTTGCCATTCATTTCTTCACCTCAGAAAATCCCGCTGATGACGCCGTTGTTGTCCACGTCGATGTTCAGCGCGGCGGGTTGTTTGGGCAATCCCGGCATGGCGATGATGTCGCCGGCGAAGGCGACGACGAAACCGGCGCCGGCGGACAGCCTGACGTCACGGATGGTCAGCTCGAACCCTTCGGGCGCGCCCAATACCTTGGGGTCGTCGCTGAAGGAATACTGCGTCTTGGCGATGCACACAGGCGCTTGCGAATAGCCGTCTTCACTGAGTTGCTGCAGCAGGGTCCTGGCTTTGGCGGTGAAGGTCACGCTGCCAGCATGGTAAACGCGCCTGGCAATGGCCTCAATCTTCTCTTTCAGCGGCATCTCATCCGGATACGTGAAACGCATCGCGTTTTCACCGGCCTTATCGACGATGTCAGCAACGGTTTGGGCCAACTCCCTGGTCCCTTCCCCTCCCTTTGCCCAGCCGTCACAAAAACTGCAGGGCACCTTTTCGTCGGCCATCATCCCCTGGAGGGCGTTGATCTCCTCCTGGCTGTCCGTCACAAAGTGATTGATGGCAACAACTGCGGGCAGGTTCCATACGCTGCGCACGTTGCGCACATGCTGCAGCAGGTTCTCGGCGCCTTTCATCAGCGCCTGGACGTTTTCCTTCCCAAGGTCGGCCTTCAGCACGCCGCCGTGATGCTTCAAGGCCCTCATGGTCGCGACAATGACGACGCAGCTGGGGCGAAGCCCGCTGGCGCGGCACTTGATGTCGATAAACTTCTCTGCGCCCAGGTCGGCGCCGAACCCGGCCTCGGTCACCACATAATCCGCTAGTTTTGAAGCCAGACGAGTCGCGACGATCGAGTTGCAGCCGTGGGCGATGTTGGCAAAAGGCCCGCCATGGATCAGGCAGGGGGTGTGGTCGATGGTCTGGACCAGGTTAGGCATCATGGCGTCGCGCAGCAGCGCCGCCATCGCGCCTGCGCTGCCAACCTGGCTGCAGGTGACGTTCTTCCCGTCATACGTCCTGGCGACGACGATCTTGCCAAGGCGCTTTTTCAGGTCTTCCAAATCGCTGGACATACAGAACACCGCCATAACCTCGCTGGCAGCGGTGATATCAAAACCGTCTTCCCTCGGCACGCCGTTTTTGTCACCGCCCAGGCCGCCGACTATGCTGCGCAGCTGGCGGTCGTTCATGTCCATGCACCGGCGCACCCGAACTTGCCGCGGATCCATGTTCAGGCTGTTCCCCTGCTGGATCTGGTTGTCCACCATGGCGCACAGGAGGTTGTTGGCGGTGGTGACGGCATGGAAATCACCGGTGAAGTGCAGGTTGATATTTTCCATCGGCAGAACCTGGGCGTATCCGCCACCGGTCGCCCCGCCTTTCATGCCGAACACCGGTCCCAGGGAGGGCTCCCGCAATGTCAGCATGGACTTCTTCCCGATCGCGCGCAGCCCGTCCGCCAGGCTGATGGATACCGTGGTTTTCCCCTCTCCGGCAGTCGTAGGCGTAATGGCTGTGACGAGGATGACCTTGCCCTTCTCATTCAGGCCGCGCAATTTGACAGGGTCGACCTTTGCAATGCTGCGGCCATAATACTGCAGGGCTTCCTCAGGGATGCCGTTCGCTTCGGCGATTTTCCCAATGGGGTACAGTTCCGCGGCCTGTGCGATCTGGATGTCGTTCATGATGTCCTCCTGTTTTGATGATTGTTTCAAACTCACTGAACAGTCAAAAAAATGAATGGAGCCGTCTGCGCATGGAGCATAATGATATGATAAGGGCCTGACCTGCATTGGGTTCATCTGGCGAAGCCCATCATTTTCTCCGAATTATGCGTCTGCTGGGCTTGTCGAACTGCGGCTGAGGGAAACCACGGACAGGCAGGTGATCTTGCTTTCATGCAGGTGCTTGCGCGTCAGTTCGCTGAAAGCCGGCTCATCCCGCTGGGAGAGCAGTTTGAGCAGCTGGTGGTGCTCCTTATGCGCGTCCGAGCGGCGGACGATGCTGGCGATGGTCATCTGCGAAAACCGTTTGATGTACTCTTCCTGGCTCTCGATTACGCGGAGGATACGTTTCCTGTCCGAGATCCGCTCGATTTTGCCGTGGAATTCGCGGTTCAGTACAGCCAGTTCCGCGGCGTTTTCCGCTTCATGGCTGATGTCCATCGCAGTGAGGATGTCGCCCAGTTCGGATATGTGCTTATCCGTCACGTTATGGATGATGGACGGGATGATCAGCATCATCAGCGCATTCCTGATCATGAAGGTTTCCTCGATATCCTCGATGGTAAAGGCACGGACGACCACTCCGCGGCGCTCCTCATAAGCCACCAGTCCGTCCAGCTCCAGCTTCCGGAAAGCTTCCCGGAGCGGAGTCCTTGAGATGTGCAGGCTTTCCGCATACACTGTCTCGATCAGCCTGGATCCCGCTGGAATCTCGCCCATAACGATCGCATGCTTGAGTGTTTCATAGGTCGTTTCCCTGATGGGTTTGTTCAGTTCCACCCTCTCCAGCTGCTTTCGGTCCAAACTCATATACCCCCTTGTTTGCTCCTGTCATAGTAGCGTTTGAGGGTCTGGCTGTCAAGAATAGCAGGCGGCAAAGGGCTGGACGAGGCGTTCTCGCCTGTGGGGCAGCCTGTCATGGCGTAGGCTTGGCCGAAGGCATGATGTCCGTCAGCATCGCCGAAACCTTCAATATTTGTCCCTCGACAGCAAAAATGCCGAGCAGTTCTTCTCCCAGAAACAAGCAGACTTTGGTCTTTTCCTTGAGTTGCCCTTCCCGGATAACTGCGTCCGTTGGCAAAGGGACCCCATTGACGGCCTGGCGGGCCAGCGCCGGCGGCAGCTCGTAACGCGGCATGCCTGAAAGCGCTTCTGCCATACTGAGAAACCAGGGTTGGGGCAGTATTTTCCCGCTTTCGCCCCACTTCGCCAATTCGACGGGCGTCACGGCATCCTTCAGGGACAGGCCGGCGCTCTCTTCCCGCAGCAGGAAACGCAGATGGGCAGGACATCCCAGCGCGGTTCCGATATCATGGCACAGGGTGCGTATATAGGTCCCTTTGCCGCACCGTATCCGCATCAGGAAACCGTGCGGAAATGTCTCGCCCAGCAAAACGATCTCATCGATCTGCACTTGCCGGTGTTTGAGTCGCGCCGCCTGGCCGTTTCTTGCCAGTTTATAGGCGGTCTCGCCGCCGATTTTCAGCGCCGAATACTGCGGCGGCATCTGCTGGATCTCGCCGGTGAAGCGTGGAAGCATGTCCTGCAATGCTTTCATGTCCGGGCAGCTGTCGCCGGACCGGATGACTTTCCCCTGGGCGTCCTGGGTGTCCGTAGCGGCGCCGAAAGCGATTTCTGCCAGGTACTGCTTCCCCCCGTCCATCAGGTAATCGCAGATGCGCGTTGCCCGGCCGGAAAGGATCGGCAGAACCCCGGCGGCTTCCGGGTCCAGGGTGCCCGCGTGCCCCGTCTTCTCGCCGGTCATCCTCTTGATGAAAGCAACCGCCTGAGCGGATGACATGCCAGGCGGTTTATAGAAGTTGATGACCCCGTTCATTCCCTCAGTGCCTGTTCCAACCGACCGCGCACCAGGCTGACTGCCTCTTCCAGGGGCTTCATGATGGTGCAGCCAGCGGCCAGCAGATGACCCCCGCCGCCAAACTCAAGGGCGATCCTGGATACGTCATGGGGCGCAAGCGCGCGCAGGCTGAATTTGGCGCCGCCGCTCCCTTCCTGCGTCGCCAAATAGCACATCTCAACGCCCTTGATGTTCAGCGCGTGGTTGACGATGCCTTCGCCGTATTCCCGTGCCGCGCCAAGTTCATCAAAGTCACTGCTTTTAAGCACCATCCCGCTGAGCCTTCCATCCTGGAAGAAACGGAGCGAATTCAACGCGCGGCCCAACAGCTGGACGTAGGAAGCATGCTTTGTCAGATGCAGGGACCGCGCCGCGGCGGTAATATCCAGTTTGGCCCGCATCAGTCCGGCGATCTGCAGGAAAAACTCCTCGTCCATCTGGCCGAAACTGAAGTTTCCCGTGTCAGTGGATACCGCGGCGTACAGGCATAATGCCGTGCCCTTGTCCAGGCTTATCCCCGCGGCCTGGAACAGCCGGTACACCAAGTTGCCGCTGGCGGCGACCTGGCTGTCGACGTAATTGAGCATGCCGAAAAAAGTATTGGAGGCGTGATGGTCGATCACCAGCGTTACCGGGCAGGCACTGAACGCCTTGCCGGCGTCCCCGATGCGTTCCAGGTCAGACGCGTCAATCGAGCAGCCCAGGTCAAAGCCCTGCCCCTCACATGCTTCAGGCCTCCTGATGTCCTCCCAGCCCGGGAGCAGGCGGAGGTTCTCCGGAACAGGATCCTGGCAGACCATCAGGGCCTCTTTACCCATGGCGCGAAGGAGCGCGTTCAGGCCCAGGAGCGAGCCGATGGCGTCCCCATCCGGCTGGACGTGTGTGCATAAAAGGACACGCCGTGCCTTGCGCAGCGTGTCCAGCGTCCTGTTCAAGTCAATCTTTGTCATCATTCCTGGTGGGTTTTGCGTCCCCGAGCACTTCCTTGAGTATGCCGGCGATGTGCAGGCCGTAGGCGATGTTATGGTCTTCCACGAACTGCAGCTCAGGGGTGTATCGGACTGTCAGCGTACTGCCCAGGGAGTGCCTCAACAGGCCCGAGGCGCCGTTGAGCGCCTTGACCATACCCTCCAGCTTGTCCTCTTCCAGTGCGCTCACGTACACTTTCGCGTAGCGCAGGTCGCGTGCCGTCTCCACACGCGTTATGCTGAACGTGCCGGTGATTCTCGGGTCGCGCAGTTCCTCACGGATGAGGCGGTCCAGGCTCTTCCTGATCTCCTCAGCCACCCGGTTTTGGCGATACTGTGCCAATAGACCCCTTACCTTTCGATTTCTTCCATCATGAAGCACTCGATGACGTCTTTTTCCTTCACGTCATTGTAGTTCTCCAGGCCGATGCCGCACTCGTAGCCCGCGGCGACCTCGCGCACGTCATCCTTGAAGCGGCGCAGGGAGGACAGTTTGCCCTCGAAGACCACCACGTTGTCGCGCAGGAGGCGGACAGGTTGGTTGCGCTGCATCTTGCCTTCCAGGACATAGCAGCCCGCGATGGTCCCCGCCCCTGTAATCTTGAACACATTGCGCACCTCGGCGCGTCCAAGGATCGTCTCCTTGAACTCCGGCGCCAACAGGCCCTTCATGGCCTTTTCAATGTCTTCGATGGCCTGGTAGATGATCCGGTACAGGCGGATATCAATGTTTTCCTTGGTGGCCGTATCCCGCGCGTTGTTGTCAGGCCTGATATTGAAGCCGATGATGATCGCGTTGGCCGTGGCCGCGAGGTTGACGTCGTCCCTGGTGATCGCGCCGACGCCGCTGTGCAGCACGTTGATCTTGACCTGAGGATTGCTCAGTTTTTCAAGCGACTGGCGGACCGCCTCGGCGCTGCCCTGCACATCCGCCTTGATGAGGACGTTGAGCGTAAGCTGCTCGCCGTCCTTGATGCTCTGGAAAAGGTTGTCCAGCGTCACCGCGGCGGAGGAAACGACGCGCTGCTCCCTCAGCTTGTCCTCGCGTTCCTTGGCGACCTGGCGGACCAGCCTGTCGTCCTCAACCACGATCATTTCGTCGCCGGCCTGGGGTACGGAGCTGAATCCGGATATCTCAACCGGCATGGAGGGACCTGCTTCCCTGACGCTTTCTCCCTTGTCGTTGAGCAGGGCGCGCACACGGCCTGACGCCATGCCCGCGATGATGTTGTCGCCCACTTTCAGGGTGCCGTTCTTCAGCAGAACAGTGGCAAGGGCGCCGCGGTTGCGGTCCAGCTTGGCCTCGATGATGATGCCGCGTGCCAGGCGGTCCGGATTGGCGCGCAGCTGCAGCATGTCCGCCTGCAGCAGGATCATCTCCAGCAGCTGGGCGACGCCTTCGCCGGTCACAGCGGATACTGGCACCATGATGGTGTCCCCGCCCCATTCCTCGCTGACCAGGTTGTGGGCGGTCAGGTCCTGCTTGACGCGCTCCGGGTTGGCGTCCGGTTTGTCCATTTTGTTGATGGCCACGATGACCGGCACGTTCGCCGCTTTTGCGTGGTTGATGGCCTCCACGGTCTGGGGCATCACGCCGTCGTCCGCCGCGACGACCAGCACCGCGATATCAGTGGACTGGGCGCCGCGGGCGCGCATGGCGGTGAAAGCCTCGTGACCCGGGGTATCCAGGAAAGTGATCATCCGGCCGTTCAGCTCGACCGAATAGGCGCCGATGTGCTGGGTAATGCCGCCGGCTTCGCCGCTGGTCACGTGCGTGTTGCGGATATAGTCCAGCAGGGACGTCTTGCCATGGTCAACGTGGCCCATGATGGTGATGACCGGCGGGCGCGGCTTGAGCACCTCTTCAGTGTCCGTAATGCCCGCCGTTTCAATCATCTGGTCTTCGGCGGTGCGGTCGAGCTTCATGACCAGTTCGCAGCCAAATTCCGTGCAGACCAGTGAAGCGGTGTCATAATCCAGCTCGCTGTTGATGGTGGCCATATTGCCCAGGAGGAGCAGTTTCTTCAGGATATCTCCGGCGGGCTTGCCGATGCGCTCGGTCAGGTCCTTGACGGTGATGGTTTCCGCCGTCATGTACGCCGTTTCGATCTTGATCGGGGCCATCATCTGCTGTGCGGAGGGCTTCTTGCTCCTCGCGCGCTTGCCGCCCCTGATGATCTCATCGTCCACGCCCGTAAAGCGCGGCTGGGACTTCCTGACGCTCTGTTTGCGCTGCTTGCTGACATGCTCCGGGTCCGGTTTGCGCAGGTAGCTCTTCTTGTTGGGGTCGTAGTTGCTGACCCTGTCCTTTTCAAGGGTGACCAGCAGTTCGTCCGCCGCGGGCTTTGCGGGAACCGTGCCTCTGCCAAAGCCGGGGCGGCCCGGCATAGCAGGCCGGCCGGGCATACCGGGACGGCCCTGGAATGC
>CAZJCB010000111.1:0-7126 GCA_964544245.1 uncultured Christensenella sp. | reverse complement strand
GATGGCCAGTTTACCACAAAACAAGCCGCTTGCTGGCAAGCGGCTTTCGGGGGCGTCGTCCCCTTCAGCGGATCTCTGCCGGATTCAGCGCGGGATATAGTTCCCGTGCAGATTCCTGACCGCCTCGATGCGCTTCTTGGCGAAGACCTTGGCCGCCTCCTGGCTGGTGATGTTTTCCTTTTCCGCGATGGTCAGGATCTCCAGCAGCCGGTCGTAGATCTTCTTCGTCTCGGCCATCACGCGCTCCTTCACGTAGCCGTGCAGCTCATGGTAGACGTTGATGATGCCCCCGGCGTTGATGACGAAGTCCGGGCAGTAGATGATGCCGCGGTCCTTGATCATCTTCCCGTGGGCTTCCTCGTCCAGCAGCACGTTGTTGGCCGAGCCGGCGATGACGGGCGCCTTGATCTGCGGGATGGTGTCGCCGTTGAGGGTGCCGCCCAGCGCGCAGGGGCTGAACACGTCCACGTCCATGCCGTAGATCTCCTCAGGCTTGACGAAGGTGACCTCCGGGTGCTCCTGCGCCATGCGCTCGATGTGCTTCGGGTTGATTTCGGTAAAGTAGACCTTTTTCGCGCCCGCTTCCAGCAGGTAGCCGATCAGGTAGTAGCCTGTCTGCCCGGCGCCCTGTACGGCGTAGGTGTGGTTGCTGATGTCGGACTCGCCGAACCGCTTCTGCAGTCCGGCCTGCACCCCGTGGAACACGCCCAGCGCGGTGATGGGGGAGGGGTTGCCGGACTTGCCTTCCAAGCCGACGACGTAGTCAGTCTCCATCGCTACGTAGCTCATGTCCCTGGTGGAGGTGTTGACGTCCTCAGCCGTGATGTAGCGCCCGTTCAGGCTCTGCACGTAGCGCCCCAGCGCGCGGAAATACGCCTCTGACTTCAGGGCCGCCGCGTCGCCGATGAGCACGGTTTTCCCGCCGCCCAGGTTGAGCCCCGCCGCCGCGGACTTGTAGGTCATCCCGCGCGCCAGGCGCAGGCAGTCGATCAGCGCGTCCTCTTCCGTCGCGTAGTTCCAGATGCGCGTGCCGCCCAGCGCCGGGCCCAGCACGGTGTTGTGGATGACGGTGATGCCCTTGAGCCCGGTGGACTGGTCATAAAAATAGACCACCTGCTCGTAATTGTGCTTCTGCATGTAGTCGAAGACCCTGAATTCTCCCATATTCCCTCCGCATGTGGATTTTTGATGATTATATGCGTGAGACAGCAAAAAAACAATGGCAGGGATGGTTGCATAGATGTATATTGCAAAACCTTCCGGCGTCCTGTATCCTGATTTTTACCATTCAGATTTGATGACAGGAAATGGCTGGAAATGAAAAGCCTGCCGGCGCGGCAACCGCGCGCCGGAGATCCCGGACAGACCGGAGGCAGGCTGACTGACGGAGATGGCATGAAGATTCTCGTTCTCAACCTGGGGTCCACCTCCACCAAGGCCGGCGTCTTTGAGGACACCAGGCTGCTGCGCGAGGTGACCGTCCGCCACGACAAGGCGGAGCTGATGGCCTTTGGCGGCATCATGGGGCAGAAGGGGTACCGCAGGCGCAAGCTGGAGGAGTGGCTGGAAACGCAGGGCTTCGGCCCGGGGGATTTTGACGTCATCGCGGCGCGCGGCGGCCTCATCCGGCCGGTCGGGGGCGGCGTGTTCCGGATCGACGAAGCGGCGGCCGCGGACGCGGAAAGCGGGGAATACGGCATGCACCCGTCCAACGCGGGCATGCTCATCGCGCGGGAATGGAGCCTGGAACACGGCATCCCGGCGGTATTCGTGGACGGCCCGGCAACGGACGAACTCTCCGGCGTGGCCCGGGTGTCCGGCTTCAGGGGCGTCGCCCGCCGCAGCATCTTCCATGCGCTGAACGTGAAAAGGGTCATCCGCCTCTACTGCCACGACCACGGGCTGGACCCCCTGGCGTGCGGTTTCGTCGTCGCCCACATGGGCGGGGGCATCACGGTGAGCGCGGTGAAGGGCCTGCGCGCCGTGGACGTCAACAACGGCGTGGACGGCGAGGGCCCCTTCAGCCCGGAGCGCGCGGGCAGCCTGCCCCTTCGGCCGCTGCTGCGGCTGGTGCGGGAATACGGCGGCGACACCGTCCGGCTGTATGAGGACCTGTACCGTTCTGGCGGCCTGCAGTCCTATTTCGGCACAAACAACGTCTCCCAGCTGTGCGAGCGCGCGAAAACGGAGCCGGAGGTCAGGACCGTCCTGGACGCGATGTTCTACCAGATCGCCAAGGAGATTGCCGCGATGGCTGCCGCGCTTTCCGGCCGGGTCGACCGCATCCTGCTGACCGGCGGCATCGCTTTCAACAGCGAGCTGATGGGCGCGCTCATCGCCCGGGTGGAATGGATCGCCGGCTGCACGGTCTACCCCGGCGAGGACGAGCTGGCCGCTCTGGCGGAAGGCGCCTGGCGTTACCTCACCGGCCAGGAAGAGGCAAAGAGCATTGGGGGCTGAACATACCGCGGGCTTCCCGCCCGGAGACGTCCGGATCTTCGTCATCCTGGGCGCCTACGGCTCGGGCAAGACGGAGATCGCCGTCAACCTGGCGCTCCGGCTGGCCGGTGAGGGGCGGAAAGCCGCGCTGGCCGACCTGGACATCGTGAACCCCTACTTCCGCTCCCGCGAGAAGGCGGAGATCCTGGAGAAGGGGGGCGTCCGGCTCATCGCGCCCAGGGGGGCCCTGCGAGACGCGGACCTGCCCTCCATCCCCTCGGAGCTGTGGACCCTCATCCAGGACGGGACCCTGTCCGGCGTCATTGACCTGGGCGGCGACCCCGTCGGCGCCCGCGCGCTGGCGGCCTACGCGGAGGACCTGAACCGGCAGCGTCCCGCGGTCCTCTACGTGCTCAACCGCTCCCGCTTTGACAACGCGGACCTCGGCGCGGCGCTGCGCAGCCTGCAGGGCATCCAGGCGGCTTCGGGGCTGACGGCCACCGGCGTCATCAGCAACACTCACCTCATTGCGGACACCACGGCGGGGCTGGTCCGGGAGGGCGCGGCCTTCGCGGAGGCCTTTTCCCGGCGCAGCGGCCTGCCCGTTGCCTGCCACGCGGTGAAGCGGGCCCTGGCCCCGGAACTGGCGGACCTGTCCCCCCTCTTTCCCATGGACCTGTACATGAACCGACCCTGGGAGGTATAAACTCTTGACGAGGAGAATCGGATGAAAGCGAAAGTGACCTTCAACCTGGACCGCTGCAAGGGCTGCGGGCTGTGCGTGAGCGTTTGCCCGAAAAAGATCCTCAGGCTGGACGGGTCCGCCGTCAACCGGAAGGGTTACCACCCCTCCATGATCATCGACCAGGACCTGTGCATTGCCTGCGGCAACTGCGCGCGCGTCTGCCCGGACAGCGTCATCACGGTGACCAAGACGGTGGAGGAATAGGTATGGCAAAGGAACTTTGGAAGGGCAACGAGGCCATCGGCGAGGCGGCGGTCCGCGCGGGGTGCAGGGCCTATTTCGGCTACCCCATCACGCCGCAGAACGAGATCCCCGAATACATGAGCCGCAGGATGCCGGAGGCCGGCGGCGCTTTCGTGCAGGCGGAGAGCGAGCTGGCCGCCATCAACATGGTCTACGGCGCCTCTGCCGCCGGCGTACGCGCGATGACCAGTTCCTCCTCCCCGGGCATCAGCCTCAAGCAGGAGGGCATCAGTTACCTCATCGGCGCCGAATTGCCCGCCGTCATCGTCAACATGATGCGCGGCGGCCCGGGCCTGGGCACCATCCAGCCCGGCCAGGCCGATTATTTCCAGGCCACGCGCAGCCCCGGGCACGGCGACGGGCACATGGTCGTGCTGGCGCCTTCCAGCATTCAGGAGGCGGTGGACCTGATGGCCGACGCCTTTGACCTGGCGGACCAATACCGCACCCCGGTGATGATCCTGGCCGACGGCATGATCGGGCAGATGATGGAGCCCATCGAATGGAAACAGCGGACCGCGAAGCCCCCGGTGGAAAAGCCCTGGGCGGTCACCGGGCGCGAGGGCGACGGGAAGACCCACGTGGTCACGTCGCTGCGGCTCAAATCCGACGACAACGAGCGCTTTGTCCTCAGGCTGGGGAAAAAGTACAAGGAAATCGAGAAGGCGGAGGTACGCTGGGAGGAAGTGAACTGCCAGGGCGCGGAGATCCTCATCGCCGCCTTTGGCACCACGGCGCGCATCGCGCTTTCCGCCATCCGCAGGTTGGAAAAGGAAGGCGTCCGGGCGGGGCTCTTCCGGCCCGTCACCCTCTGGCCCTACCCCTATGAGGCGCTGAAGCGGCTGGCGGGGCAGGAGAGCGTCAAGGCGGTGCTGACGGTGGAGATGAACATGGGGCAGATGCTGGAAGACGTGCGGCTCTCCGTGATGGACAGGAAACCCGTCCATTTCTTCGGCCGCACCGGCGGCATGGTGCCCGAGCCCGCGCACATCGCGGACAAGGTGCGTGAAATCATGAAGGAGGTGGGCTGAGATGGCGACACAGGTTGTCTATGAGCGCAGCCGCGGCCTGCACGACGTGGAGACGCATTACTGCCCCGGCTGCCACCACGGCATCATCCACAAGCTGATCGCGGAAGTCCTGGTGGAGATGGGCCTGCTGGACCGTGCCGTGGGCATCAGCCCGGTCGGCTGCGCCGTACTGGCCTACGACTACATCAACTGCGACTTTGTCGAGGCTGCCCACGGCCGCGCGCCCGCGGTGGCCACCGGCATCAAGCGCACCCACCCGGAACTGCTGGTCTTCGCCTACCAGGGCGACGGAGACCTGGCCTCCATCGGCGCGGCGGAGATCGTGCACGCCACCATGCGCGGGGAAAAGCACACCACCATCTTCATCAACAACGGCATCTACGGCATGACCGGCGGGCAGATGGCGCCCACCACCCTCATCGGCCAGAAAGCCACCACCGCCCAGCAGGGCCGCAGCCAGGAACAGCACGGCCTGCCCATCCGCATGGCGGAAATGCTATCCACCATGGACGGCATGGCCTATGCCGAGCGTGTGTGCGTGGCGGACATGCCCGGCCTTTTCAAGGCGAAAAAGGCGGTCAAAAAGGCGTTTACCCTGCAGACGCAGGGCGTCGGGCATACCTTTGTGGAGTTCCTCTCCACCTGCCCCACCAACTGGGGCATGACCCCGGTCGCCGCGGGGGAATGGGTGAAGTCCACCATGTCCGCCTATTTCCCCCTGGGCGTCGTCAAGGACCTGGAGGCGAAGAAATGACAAGGGAACTGATTATCGCGGGCTTCGGCGGCCAGGGTGTGATGGCGATGGGCAAGACCCTCATCGAGGCGGGGCTGAAGGAAGGGCTGAACGTGTCCTGGGTTCCCTCCTACGGGCCGGAGATGCGCGGGGGCACCGCCAACTGCTCCGTGGTGCTCTCCGACGAGCCCATCGGCTCCCCCGTGGTCACCCAGCCGGGTGAACTCATCGCCATGAACGGCCCCTCGCTCACCCGCTTCCTGCCCCAGGTGGAGCCCGGCGGCCTTGTCCTGGTCAACACGTCCGGGGTGGAAAACCCCGCCTCCCGCCCGGACACCCGCTTTTACGGGATCCCCTGCATGGAGGAAGCCGGTCGCCTGGGCAACTACAAGGTCGCCAATATGGTCATGCTGGGCGCCTACATCCAGGCCACCGGGGCGCTGAGGATGGAAACCATCCAGGACATGCTCGCCCACGTCTTCACCGGCCCCAAGGCGCACCTGGTGGCGGTGAACATCCAGGCGCTGGAGGCCGGGGCGGCGTATATCAGGTAAGGGAAGGGGTGCGGGGGAGAAATCCGGGGACATTCATCTCCGCCCCCCCGGCAAGTGATCAAGTCCCTTGGCGTTATATCACTGTTGAAGTGACAGCCTGCTGTGCTCCGGAGTAATGTCTTCATTACGTTTCTATGAAGATGACCGCTCCTCCCCAAACCTCGCCTTCAGTTCATACAGCGCCAGCAGCGGGGCCTGGGCATAACTTTCCCTTGGCCAGTGCTTTTCCAATTCATCCACCTGCGCCATCAGGAATGGTATGGCGCTTTCATCTGCGCGGAAACCCAGCACGAGGCATATCGAGCTGCGCGCATAAGGATAACGGATTTCCCCGTAATGCTCCAGCAGCCAGGGGGCGGGGTTCTCCCTGAAGCGTTTGAGCAGGCGGATCGCGTTTTCCACAAAGGGGTCGTTGCCGGTTGTCAGGAGCATCCGCTTGATCTCAGGCAGCGCTTCTTCTTCCCGCTTCAGAAGTTTTTCGCGCAGCAACAGCGCGCCTTGTCCGGTGACTGTGCGCTTCATCCAGCGCAGAAGTTCCTTCAGGTCCTCCTCTTTCGCGATGGCCTGCGCGTATTCGGCGGACAGGGGATTGTCCAGCCCATGTTCTCGGATCAATTTGTTCGCCTGTTCCTCAACCCCCTCATTGAGCATCAGTGAATACTGGTACCGCGGCGCGGAAAACTCTTTCAGAGGATGCCGGTCGAACCAGTTCTTTGTCAGCAGCCTGACCATGTCGGACCTCCGGGTTCTTTTGACCCATATGATAGCATATTGGATGCTTTGCGTGATGCTGACCTGTATTTTTGCGCTGCGATTCAGTATAGCTGAGACAAGCACTCCCGCGTTGCGAATGCGGGGTGAAGTTTATTGGCAGAGGCTAGGAGCATCGAACCTCCTGTCAAAAGACTCAGACCCATGGATCAATCAGAGCAGTCATGCGGCATTTACCCGCCGTTTCCGCCGGGCCGCGCCGGGCGTCCGGCGGGCAAATGGAAGGCTGAAACCCCTTGAAAAAACTCATCTTTTCGCCCTAAAAAGCATTTATCCGCCGGAAAAGCCGGATTTCCAGGCGTGTCCGCGATCACGGTCCGGGCGATCCGTCTCCCTGAAGGTTGCTCAGGATCTCATGATAGCGTTTGGTGGCCAGCGGGCTGGGGAGGCCTTTTTTGCAGAAAGAGAGCCGGGCCAGTTGGGGCACCGCGCGCTGGACGACGATCTGCCCGTCCAGGGTTTTGGATTTCAGCGTTTCCAGGGCTTCCAGAAACCGGCTGTCCCGCCTGGCTTTGCTGTAAAAAGACAAAACGTAGACGTACAGGAACAGGTTGTAACCGCGGAAGGGATATTCCACCTGCATGAACAGCGTGCCGATCCCGTAGTGGCA
>CAZJCB010000110.1:0-7159 GCA_964544245.1 uncultured Christensenella sp. | reverse complement strand
CATCAGGTTTTCAAGGCCCGGGTCCTTTTTGAAGGCTTCGCTGATCCGGCCCAGGAACACGCTGCGGATGATGCACCCGCCGCGCCACATCATGGCGATGCCGCCGTAGTTCAGGTGCCAGCCGTAGGTATTGGCCGCGGCGCGCAGGAGCAGGTAGCCCTGGGTGTAGGACACGATCTTGGCGGCGTACAGCGCCTGGCGCAGCTGGCTGATGAAGGCTTCGCGCCCCGGTTTCTCCATCGCGCTGTCAAACCTGAGCACTTTGGACGCCTCGGTGCGCCCTTCCTTGTCAGAGGAGAGGGCGCGCGCGAACACGGCTTCGGTGATCAGGGTCAGCGGCACGCCCTCGTCCAGCGCTGTCTGGGCAGTCCACTTGCCGGTGCCCTTCTGCCCCGCCGTGTCCAGGATCTTGTCCACCAGCGGCAGACCGTCCACGTCCTTTATTTTCAGGATGTCCGCGGTGATCTGGATCAGGTAACTCTCCAGCTCGCCCCTGTTCCACTCGGCGAAGACCTCCGCCATCTCGTCCGCCGGCATCTCCAGCAGGTCGCGCATGAGGTGGTAGACCTCGCTGATCAGCTGCGTGTCGCCGTACTCGATGCCGTTGTGCACCAGCTTGCCAAAATGGCACGGGCCGCCTTCGCCGACCCAGTCGCAGCAGGGCTGCCCGTCCACCCTGGCGGAAATGGCCTGCAGGATAGGGCCGACATGCGGCCAGGCCTGCGGGCTGCCGCCCGGCATGATGCTGGGCCCCTTCAGCGCGCCTTCCTCGCCGCCGGACACGCCGGTGCCGACAAAGAAGAGGCCCTTCCCCTCGACATACTTCACCCGCCTGGCGGTGTCGGGGTAATGGCTGTTGCCGCCGTCGATGATGATGTCGCCGGCCTCCAGGTGGGGGAGGAGCAGCTGGATAAAGTCGTCCACCGGCTGCCCGGCCTTGACCATCAGCAGCACCTTGCGCGGCTTCTTCAGCATCCCGCACAGCTCTTCTATCGAAGCGGCGCCCAGGATGTTGAGCCCTTTGGCCCGGCCTGAAACGAAGGCGTCCACGCGGCTGACGGTGCGGTTGTAAACGGCGACGGTGAAACCCTTGCTTTCCATGTTCATGACCAGGTTCTCGCCCATGACGGCCAGGCCGATGACCCCGATATCAGCGGTTTTCATCTCTTTTCCTCCTTGAGTCGTTCAGCGCAGGACGCGCGCCTTGCCTTCCCAGACCCGCAAAACGGTGTCCTCGTCCAGCGGGCTCGCGTAGTCTTCCACCATCGTCACGGCCAGAGCGCCGGTGGCCCAGCCGAACTGCAGGCAGTTTTCGCCCGGCCAGCCTTTCAGCAGGCCGTACAGCAGCCCGCCCACAAAGCCGTCGCCGCCGCCGATGCGGTCCAGCACCTCGATTTCCCTGGGCGGTGCCTCGTGCCATTCGCCGTCCTTCCACAGGATGGCGCCCCAGAGGTGCCGGTTGGCGTCCACCACGTGGCGCAGCGTGGTCGCGAACACCCGGGCCCCCGGGAAAGCTTCCCTTGCCCTGTCGATCATGCCCCTGAAGGCGGATATGTCCCCCCCGATGCCCTTTTCGGCCTCGGGGCCCGAAATGCCAAGCGCCAGCTGGTAATCCTCCTCGTTCCCGATGAGGATGTCGGACAGTTCCGCGATGCGCGTGAAAGCCGCGCGCAGCTCCTCTTCCCGGCCTTTCCAGAAGGATGCCCGGTAGTTGAGGTCAAAACTCACCAGCGCCCCGCTGCTTTTCGCCGTTTCGGCCAGCTGTACGCAGAACTCCGCCGTGGTTTCGGACAGCGCCGCGAACAGCCCGGACAGGTGCACCATGCGCACGCCGTCTTTCCGGAACAGCCTTTCCAGGTCAAAATCAGCCGCCTTCAGGGTGCGTCCCGCCTCCCCGGCGCGGTCGTTGTATACCCTGGGCCCCCTGGGGCCGAACCCGGCGTCGGCGATGTTGAACTGGTGGCGGCAGCCCCATGGCCCGTCCTGGAGGATGTCTGGCCCCTCGTAGGCGATGTTCCGGCGCCTCAGTTCCCCCTTGATAAAGGAGGCGACGGGGCTGCCTTTGACGAAGCCCGTGAGCGCCAGGGTCGAAAGCCCCAGCGACGCGGACACGTTGAGCACGTTGCTCTCGGCGCTGGTGGAGGACATCGTGTACAGGCTGCCGGTGCCTGCCGGCTGGCGGTCCTGGGGGCTCAGGCGGATGCCCATGCTGGTCGGCGCGATGAGATCGTATTTCATGTCAGTTCTCTCCTCTTCTTCAGACACCGGAATAAGCGCTGAAACCGCCGTCCACCGGGATGACGATGCCGGTGACGAAGCCGCTGGCCTCGGGGGAGACCAGGTACAACAGGGTGCCCGCGAGTTCTTCCGGTTCCCCGAAACGCTCCATCGGCGTGGACCTGAGGATCTTTTCCGTCCTGGGCGTCGGCTTCCCGTCCGGGCTGAACAGCAGGCCGCGGTTCTGGTTGCCGATGAAGAACCCCGGCGCGATGGCGTTGACGCGCAGGCCGGCCTTGGCGAAATAGGTCGCCATCCACATCGTCAGGTTCTGCACCGCCGCCTTGGCTCCGCTGTAGGCGGGGACCTTGGTCAGGGGCCGGTAGGCGTTCATGGAGGAAACGTTGACGATGCAGGCGCCGGGGATGCCGGCCATGTCCCCCGCGAACACCTGGGTGGCCTGGAGGGTGCCGAAGTAATTCAGGTCGAACACCTGGCGCAGCGCGCCGGGATCCAGCCCGAAGAAATCACGCACCGCACTGCCCTGCAGGTAGAATTCATCCTCCGTCGTGGCTTTCGGGTTGTTGCCGCCGGCTCCGTTGATGAGGATGGAGGGCTTCCCGAAACGCGCGAGGATCCCCTCCCGCGCGCGCCGAAGCTCTTGCGCGTCCAGCACGTCGGCCTTGAAGAAAGCCGTCCTGCCGTCGCTTTCGTCCATCAACGCCCTGGCGCTTTCCTCGTGCCGGCCCAGCACCGCGACGTTCGCGCCGCAGGAAGAGAGCGCGCGGCTGAACACGCTGCCCAGTACGCCGGTGCCGCCGGTCACCACCGCGGTCCTGCCTGAAAGGTTTACGTCAAACGGCAGTTTCATCCATGGCCTCCTGATTTTTTCTCCGCCCAGCATACTACAAACCTTCTGTTTTCTCAATCCTGCTTTGGGGGCAGGACGTCCATCAGCCGCCAGGCGAGGACGCCGGAAGCGGCGGACAGCGCGGCCATCGCGAAGAAGGACGCTTTCAGCCCCGTCCTGTCGACCAGCACCCCCATGACCACGGGGCCCAGGGTCATGCCGATGCCGTAGACCGCCTGGAAGAAGCCCATGGCGACCGCCCTTCGCTCCCTCTGGACGTCCCGCACGCTTTGGCCCAGCAGCACGGCGAAGGTCAGCGTGCTGCTCAGGCCTGCCAGGATCTGGACGGGGAACAGCTGCCACAGGCTGTCCGCGAGGGGGACCAGCAGGCAGTACAGAGCGCCCGCCAGGAACCCGCCCAGGACGAGCGACCGGGCGCTGAACCGTTTGAGCAGGGAGGCGCTGACCAGGAAATTCATCCCCAGGGTGGGAATCAGCAGCGCGATGCTCAGCCAGGACAGCGCGGCGCTGTCAGCCCCCAGGGCTTTGGCGGCGTTGACGGTGAAACCGTAATAGGTGCTGAACGCCACGGCCTGGGAAAGGACGCCGATGAGGGAGCAGGCGCGCAGGTAGCGGTCCTTTGAGACGCGGGCCAGCTCCCGGAGGCTGATGCCCTGCCTGCCCGTGGGTTTCTCCCTGAGCCGGAGGCTGGCCAGGAAGGCGGCCGCGCCGGCCAGAAGGCTGAAGGCGAAAGCGGACCTGACCCCCAGCGCCGGCACCAGCAGGATGATCACCAAAAACCCGATCAGCCTTCCGGACATATTGGCGATGTTCAGCTGGGAAATGCGCCTGGGCCCTTCCTCAAGCCGGAAATACCCGCTGAACAGCACGGTAAAGGAAACCCAGGACGCGGAGGCGACCCCTGCCAGGCCCCGGAACACCAGGAAACCCGCCGGGCTGTAGAACAGCAGCATCCCGCCCCCGGCCAGCGCCGTGAGCAGGCTCCCCAGGACAATGAAGGGCTTCTGCCGGCCGAACCGGTCCGCCGCCATACCCAGCGGGACGCGCAGGAGGGTCTGGGTCAGGCCGTAAGCGCCGGAGACCAGGCCCATGAACGCCGCGCTCATTCCCATCCTGGAAAGCTCCGGGTTGATAAAGTGGGCGTAACTGTACTGGGCGCACCAGAACAGGGACGTTACCGCGAACAGCAGCCCCGCGGACAGGCGCTCCTCTTTTTCCCGGTCCACCTTTTGCCCCTCCCCATATGCTCTTCATGGATTCTACCAGAGATCCCGGGATGCCTCAACCGTCTGCGAAGCACAGACGGGGACATCCTCCGGCGGCTGATTTTCATGATCAGTCAGGCGCGGTCATTTTTGCCCCCCGGGGTACAATATGGTATACTTCGCGGTGAGATCGGGGGGGCAGCATGGAATTGCACGACGTCCGCAAACCGGCGGATCTGAAAGGTCTGGGCGAAAAGGAACTGGAAGAACTGGCGGGCCAACTCCGCCAAAGGATCATCCAGGTGGTGTCCGACAACGGCGGACACCTGGCCAGCAACCTGGGGATGGTGGAGCTGACCATCGCGCTGCACCGTGTGTTTGACAGTCCCAGGGACAAGATCGTTTTTGACGTCGGTCACCAAAGCTACGCCCACAAGATGCTCACCGGCCGCGAGGGGGAGATGGACAGCCTGCGCCAGTACGGCGGCATCTCCGGCTTTCCCAAACGGGAGGAGAGCGAATACGACGCCTATGGCACCGGGCATGCCTCCACCGGCATTTCCGCGGCGCTGGGCCTGGCCCGCGCGCGCGACCTGAAAGGCGAGGAAGGGCACGTGGTGGTGGTCGTGGGCGACGGCGCCCTGACCGGCGGGCTTTGCTACGAGGCGCTCAACGACGCCGGCAACCGCAAGACCCGGCTGATCGTCATCCTCAACGACAACGGGATGAGCATCGCGCCCAACGTCGGCGCGGTGAGCGAGTACCTGACCTATATGCGCACCAGCAAGGCGTGGCTGCATGCCAAGGCCAGCCTGACGGACGCCCTTCCGAAGGTCCCGCTTATCGGCAAGCCCCTGTTCCGCTTTACCCGGCGCGTGAAGGATTCCGTCCGCAACTTCCTGGTCAGGGACGGGCTGTTCACTTCGCTGGGTTTCCGCTACCTGGGGCCGATGGACGGGCACAACATCCCCTACCTGGAAAAAGTGCTGCAGCGCGCCAAGCGCCTGAAGGAGCCGGTATTGATCCACGCGGTGACCCAAAAGGGGAAAGGCTATGCCTACGCCGAGCGGGAACCCTGGTCGGCCCACGGCGTCAACCCTTTTCACCCGGAGAACGGCCAACCGAGAAACCACTCCCAGGCGCGCTCCTTTGGCGCAGCGGCGGGGGAGCTGCTCACCGGATTGGCGGCTGAGGACAGGCGCATCGTCGCCATCACCGCCGCGATGGCGGAAGCGACCGGGCTGGCGCCCTTCCAGCAGGCCTATCCGGACAGGCTCTTTGACGTGGGGATCGCGGAGAGCCACGCCGTCACCCTGGCGGCCGGCCTGGCCAGCGGCGGCATGAAGCCCTTCGTCGCCCTGTATGATACTTTCCTCCAAAGGGCTTATGACCAGGTGGTGGTGGACATCTGCCTGCAGAACCTGCCGGCGGTTTTCCTGATCGACCGCGCCGCGATGGGCGGCGCCGACGGGCCGACCCACCACGGCGTCTTCGGCACCGCCTTCCTGCGGCATGTGCCGGGGCTGACCCTGCTGTATCCCCGCAGCGTTGAGGAACTGGAAGCGATGATCCGTTTCGCCCAGCGGCACCCCGGCCCGGTTTTCATCCGCTACCCGCGCCTTGAGGGCAGGGGCATGAAAGAACTGCCCTGCCGCTCCTTCAGCCCCGGCAAGTGGGAAAGCCTGCTGCCAGGGGAAGGGCCCTGCCTGGTCGCGACCGGGCCCATGGTCTCTGAAGCGGTGGGCGTACGCCAGCGGCTGATGGAGAGCGGGCTGAAAGCCCGGGTGGTCAACGCCTCCAGCATCAAGCCCCTGGACACCGCCTTCCTGCGTGAACTGACCGCGAGACAGATACCCTATTACGTCCTGGAGGAGCAGGTGCTTGCGGGCGGCCTGGGCGGCGCGGTGAGCGAATACTGCGTGCAGAACAACCTGCGCCTGCCGGACCATATTTTCGCGCTGCCGGACACCTTCATCCCCCATGGCAGCCACGAGGACCTGCTGCGCCACTGCGGGCTGGACGCGGAAAGCCTTTACCGGCAGATCATGTCCATGCGGGAAGCGATCGCTTGAAGTCGCGGGCTGACCTGGCGCTGACGGCGCGAGGCCTTGCTGCGAGCCGGGAAAAAGCCCAGGCGCTCATCATCGCAGGGCGCGTTTTTTTGGGTGAGAAGAGGGTGGACAAACCCTCCGACATGGTGGGAGACGGGGACACGCTCATCGTGCGCGGCGAGGGAGACGACTGGGCTTCAAGGGGCGCCTACAAGCTGGAAAAGGCGCTGGACGCCTTTGGGGTTGACGTCGCCGGCCTTGCCGTGATGGACATCGGCGCGGCGGCGGGCGGGTTCACCGACGTGCTGCTGCGCCGCGGCGCCGGCCGCGTGTACGCCATCGACGTCGGTTATGGCCAGCTGGATTACAGGCTGCGGGTGGACGGACGCGTCACCGTCATGGAGCGAACCAACGCACGTTCGCTGACGCCTGGGATGTTTGAGGTCAAGCCGCAGCTGACGGTCATGGACGTATCCTTTATCTCCATCCGCCTCATCCTGCCCTCCGCCGCGGCTGTCATGGGGGAGAATGGCCGTTTTGTGACGCTCATCAAACCCCAGTTTGAAGCAGGGCGGGGCCAGGTGGGCAAGAACGGCGTAGTTCGGGAAGCCGGCACGCATGTTCAGGTCCTCCGCGGCCTGCGGGACTATGCGGCCGGCATGGGCTGGCGGATGGACGGGCTTGATTTTTCCCCCATCAAGGGGCCCAAGGGCAATATCGAGTTCCTGGCGGATTTCCGAACCGGGGAAGGGCAGAAAATCAACGACGAAGGCATCAGATCCCTGGTGGAGAAAGCCCATCTCGAACTGAAATAG
>CAZJCB010000109.1:1461-7250 GCA_964544245.1 uncultured Christensenella sp. | reverse complement strand
TCAGTCCTTTCATCCCTCCTGTTTCTCGTTCTGACTTCCGCTGTTTCCCCATGTGTTTTCTACTTCCTTAACACTGTGGAACTTGCTTTGGGAATTTACCAGTCCCTTTCCCTTTCCCTATCCCTTAAGGTGCAATAACAATCCCATAAAAAAGAGAGTGCCCGAAGGAGACACCCTCTCTTTTCTTATGTCTGGAAACCGGCTACTATTTGGCAGCCTTGAGTCCTGAACTCTTTGGACTCATGGTTTCAGTTCGAATGCTCTACCCAATGTTCCGTCCATTTTTCCAACAGGGCAGTCTTTTGCGTTCCGAGCCACTCCCAATCGATTTCAACAAGGCCCAGTTCCTCATCCGCCGGGTAATTTCCGTATGTGATGCCCTTGTTGACACCCCTGGCGCAGTTTTCGACCGAGCGCGCCTGCTGGTATTCCGCGGAGGAACAGAAGTCCAGGAATGCCGCCGCCGCTTCGGGCCTCTGGCAGTCCTTGATCATGCCGGCGCCCGAGGCGCAGGCAGTGTTGCCTTCGGCGGGATACACCAGTGAAATGTTGGTCGCGCCGTTCTTTTCGATCTGCATCTGGATGATGTTTTCATAGGACAAGCCCACCACGTATTCACCGCTGATCACGCTCTTGAAGACTGTGGAGGAGGACGTTGTAATGACGCCGTCACAGTTTTCAATCAGTTTGTCGATGTAGTCCCATGCCTTCTCATCGCCGAATTCATCCCCCATCAGCGCAAGCATGGTATGGAACTGGCGATAGGCGGAAGAGGAGGCATTTGGGTCTGCCTGGATGATCTTGCCTTTCAATTCAGGCTGAAGAAGGTCCTGATAGCTTTTCACGTCAACGCCGATTTCCTTCAGCAGCTCGTTGTTCACGACAAAAGCCATGTATTGCTCATCGAAGAAGCTGTAATAGCCATACGGGTCAAGCTTGCTGAGTTCATCGGCGATGGTTGGGATATAAGGCTGGAGAACGTCATGGAAAGTATTGCCGTCGGACTCAAAAAGGCCGCCCATGATCACGTCCGCCTGGGGATTGTTGATCTCCCCGCGCGCGCGGGCAATGAGTTTTCCCACCGAGTCTGTGATCCATTCGATCCTGCAGTCGGGATAATACTTGTACCAAATCGTCTCAACAGTTGCCTGCTGCGCGTCGTCCAGCGTGGCATATACCACGATCGTGTTTCCGATGCCTGCAGGGTCCTCCCTCACCCATGCCGGTTTGGCCTCCTCGCCCAGGCCGGGCACGAGCAGGCCGAATACCATCAGAACTGCCAGCAGAGACGTGATGATCCTTTTCATCCGGATACCTCCCAAGTTTTTATTTAAAGCCGGTCAGCGGCTTTATCCCGGTTGATCCTATATGCTCATTCTCTCAGAACCGCGCGTGAAATAGATATAGAGCACCAGGCTGATAACCGTCAGCAGCGTCGTCACCGTTGCAAAGGCGCTGGCGGTTCCGTATGACCCCAGGCTGATGGCAGAATAAGTGTTCAGCGTCAGGGTGACCGTGCGGTTGTTGTAGAGGAAAATACCGCTGGACACCTCGGTGACGATGGACACGAAACTCAGGATCGCGCCGGAAATGATGCCGCTGGACATCTGGGGAACCGTCACAAGAACGAAGGTCTTCAGTTTCGAAGCGCCAAGGCTGATGGAAGCCTCCTCCGTGTTCTCCGAAATCTGCATCATGATGGCGGTGGCGGACCGGCTCGTATAGGGCATCCTGCGGATCGTCAGCGCGATCACCATGATGGCGAAAGTCCCTACCAGAGAAAAGTGCGGGCCGCTGAACGCGATGATGAGGGAAATACCGATGACAGCGCCGGGCATGACGTAAGGCAGCATCGAGATCGTATCGATCGCGTTGTTCAGGATGCTGCGCCGCCTGACCACAAGGTAAGCGATCAGCACCGCGATGACGATGATGACCGCCAGCGCAGCAAGGGACATGAGGATGGTATTTGAAACCGAGCGCCCCAGCAGCTTCCGGACAGCATTGTGGTAATTTGAAAAGGAGAAAGTGCTCTGGGCGACCTGGCCCCTGTAATCGCGGAAGGAATCGATAATGATATAGACCTGCGGCAGGATCGCCACCGCGATGAGAGCGTAGCAATACACATGCATCAACAGGCCGGGCAATCCCTTCGGCTTCTTTCTCTGGACGGGATGCAGGGAACTGATCGTGAACCTGAACCGGTTCGTGGCGAACTTCTGAAGGAGGAACACCAGTCCGGTCAGAACGATGGCCAGCACACTGACCGCTGAGGCAAAATGATAGTCAGCACCTGTCTCACTCAGGAAAGAATCGTAAATGAGCACCGGAAAAGTTTTATACCCCTCCCCGATGATTGCGGGGGTCCCAAAATCTGCAAAAGCCCTCATAAAGACGATCAGCGCAGCAGCCAGGACAGTCGGCACCGTCAATCCCATGACAACCTTGAAAAAGCGCCTGACGCCTGTACACCCCAGGCTGGCCGAAGCCTCAAGCAGGGTGCTGTCGATGTCCTGGAAAGCGCCGTTCATATAGATCATCACAAGCGGGAAGAGTTTCATGCATTGTACGAGGAGAATCCCGCTGAACCCGTAGACGGAACCAAACCTGATGCCCATACCATCCAGGAGTTTGGTGATGACACCGGAACGCCCCAGGAGCATGATCCATGAGTAGGCGCCGATGAAGGGGGCGGACATCGTGCAAAGCAGGGCAAGTACAAACAGGAGCTTGCGGCCCTTGAGGCTGTAGTACGTAAAGAAATAGGAAAAGGGAATGCCGATCAGGAGCGAGAATAGCATCACAGCCCCCGAAACCTTGAAGCTGTTGAGGATCGTGTTGAAATAATAGCTCTTGCTGAAGAACCTGGCGAAAGCCTGAAGCGTGAAACCGTCTTTCTGCGTGTAAAAGGCTTCCCACATCAGCCGTATACAGGGATAGATGAAGAAAACTACGAAGAGGAGGAGCAGGGCCACAGAGACCCAGGTCCAGATTTCCCGCCTTTTCCCCTCGCGGGGCGTTTTCGTGCTCTCCCTTGTCATAGCGCCTCGTTCACGACGTCCATCATGAGGCTCCGTTCCGTTTTTGTGGAAAACAGATTGATTTTTCCAGTCTTCACAGTCAACAGGATCCTGGACCCGGGCGCTATGATGGACTTGATCTGGCTTTCCTGGATGATTTCGGCTTTCTCCCCTGTTTCAAGCGTCACGAAATAATGGGTGTTCAGTCCAAGGAAGATGCTGTCGTCAACGACCGCGGATATACCCCCGCCGTTTCCGGCGCTGTTCAACTGCAACTCTTCCGGCCTCACCGAGACAATCACATCGCCCACCTCAGCCAATGCCGGATCGACCGTGTCCATGCTCACCTGGTAGCCGTTGCTGAAACGCAGGGTATATCCGTCCTGCTCCCGCTTCAAATCCGCGTTCAGCAGGTTGTATTTGCCGATAAAAGTGGCCACAAACAGGTTGGCAGGCCTCTGGTAGATGTCCTGTGGCTTTCCGGTGTGCTGGATTTCTCCCCCGCTCATGACGGCGATGCGGTCGGATATTGCCATGGCCTCCTCCTGGTCATGGGTGACGTACACTGTGGTGATTCCCACGTCCCGCTGGATATTCCGGATGACGGCACGCATCTCAACACGAAGTTTGGCGTCCAGGTTGGACAGTGGTTCGTCCATCAGCAGGACGTCGGGGCTGATGACAAGCGCCCTGGCCAGGGCGACGCGCTGCTGCTGGCCCCCAGAAAGCTTGTCCGGCTTTCTGTCCGCATATTCGTCAATCCTGACAAGCCTGAGGAACTCATCTGTCTGCCGGCGGACCTGTTCCCGGGGAAGCCTCTTGTTTTTCAAACCGAACGCCACGTTGTTCCGCACCGACATGTGCGGAAAAATCGCGTAATTCTGAAACACCATCCCAATGTTGCGCCTGGACGGGTCAATATCATTGATGCGCCTGTCGTCAAAAAAGAAATCGCCGCCGTCGACGGTGTTGAAGCCCGCAATCATCCTCAGCAGCGTCGTCTTCCCGCAGCCCGAGGGGCCCAGCAGCGTGAAGAACTCTCCATTCCGGATGCTGAGGGACAGATCGCGGATGACTGTATTCCTGTCATATTTTTTGACAGCGTGCCGGATATTGATGCCTACGCTCATGCTTACCCCTGTCATCTTGATCCAAGTCAACTGAATGAAACAAAAACCCAGCGGCTTGCCGCCATCCTTGAAACAGCCCTGCGCTGGCCTGACGGCTGCCCTCCCGGCCTTGATACCATTTCTGCTGCACAGTATATCACTTTTCCGGCGATAAGCAAGCATTGGCGCCGCCACGCCGGATTTTCCATATCCGTTTTTTAGCACACCAGCTCAGCAAACCGTGAATTTCTGCTTGACAGCTTGCCCGAACGGTGCTATTGTTTATGATTGCATCAGTATCGTCACGATACGGCATGCCGCTGTCGCTTCATCTAATATGCACAGGCGTGCCGCCGCGGCGGCTGGGCAGCAATGAAGGGGTGATTTGTAAATATGGCTCACGAAGTCCAGATGGGAAAACTACGCAAGCGCATGAGCTTCTCTCGCATTGACGAGGTGCTCGACATGCCCAACCTGATCGAAGTGCAGAAGAACTCCTACAAAAGGTTCCTGGAAGAGGATTTCCGGGAAGTTCTTGCGGACATTTCCCCCATTACCGACTACAGCGAGAACCTGGTGCTCGAATTCGTTGACTACACCCTCGACAAGACCCCCAAAAACACCGTGGAGCGCTGCAGGGAGCGCGACCTGACCTATGCCGCACCGCTGAAAGTGTTCGTGCGGCTGAAAAACAAGGAAACCGGCGAAATCAAGGAAAGCGAAGTCTTTATGGGGGATTTTCCCCTGATGACCGAGCACGGAACCTTTATCATCAACGGCGCTGAGCGCGTCATCGTCAGCCAGCTGGTGCGCTCCCCCGGCGTCTACTTCACCAAACAGATCGACAAGGCCGGCAAGCAGCTGTTCTCCGGCCAGATCATCCCCAACCGCGGCGCCTGGATCGAGTTTGAAACGGACAGCAACGACGGGCTCTGGGTGCGCATCGACCGCGCGCGCAAACTGCCCGTCACGGTCATCCTCAGGGCCCTGGGCTACGGTACCGACCAGCAGCTGTTTGACATGCTGGGCGAGGACGAACGCCTCAGCGCCACCATCATGCACGGCGACGCGAACATCAAGTCGGAAACGGACGCGCTGCTGGAGATCTACCGGAGGCAGAAACCCGGCGAGCCGCCAACGGAAGACGGCGCGCGCGTTTTGCTGCACAACCTGTTTTTTGACCCCAAGCGCTACGACCTGATGCGCGTGGGGCGATATAAGTATAACAAGAAGCTGGGCGTCGCCGACCGGATCGCCGGCCAGGTCTCCGCCCAGATCATCACCAACCCGGAGACCGGCGAAGTGCTGGTCAAAAAGGAAAGCGTCATCAGCGAACAGCAGGCGCGCGCGGTACAGAACGCCGGGGTAAACACCGTGCTGCTCAAGGTCGGCGAACACGTGCACAAGGTGGTCGGCAACAACTTTGCCGACGCCAGGCAGCACCTGCCCTTTGACCCGAAAGAGTGCGGTATCCTGGAGAACGTGCACCTGCCCACCCTCCAGCACATCATCAAGAGCGTGCCGGCAGAGGGACTCAAGCGCGCCGTCATGGAAAACGCGGCCAACCTTGTCCCCAAGCACATCATCATCGACGACATCATTGCCACCATCAGCTACATACTGGGCCTGCCGCACGGCGTGGGCAACGTGGACGACATCG
>CAZJCB010000109.1:647-1451 GCA_964544245.1 uncultured Christensenella sp. | reverse complement strand
CGCGATGGGGCACTCTACGTCGCCGAGAGCGACAAGATCCTGCGCTTCGACGACGTCAAGGCGGTCATGGCCTACCTGCTGCGCCTCAAGCGCAACCCGCTGCTGGTGGACGACATCGACCACCTGGGCAACCGGCGGCTGCGCAGCGTGGGCGAGCTGCTGCAAAACCAGGTGCGCATCGGTATGTCGCGCCTGGAGCGCGTGGTGCGAGAGCGCATGGCGATTCAGGACGCCAACGACGTGCGCCCCGGCGACCTGATCAACATCCGCCCGGTGTCCGCAGCGATCAAGGAATTCTTCGGCTCCTCCCAGCTGTCCCAGTTCATGGACCAGCCCAATCCGCTGGCAGAACTGACACACAAGCGCCGCCTGTCGGCCCTGGGCCCCGGCGGACTGAACCGCGACCGCGCCGGCATGGAAGTACGCGACGTGCACTACAGCCACTACGCCCGCATCTGCCCGATTGAAACGCCTGAAGGCCCCAACATCGGCCTGATCGGCTCCCTGGCGACCTATGCCCGCATCAATGAATACGGCTTCATCGAGGCCACCTACCGCAAGGTCGACCCCAAGACCCACAGGGTCACCGATGAGATCGTCTACATGACGGCGGACGAGGAAGACAAGTACTACATCGCCCAGGCGCTGGAGCCGATGAACGCGGACGGCAGTTTTATCAACGATTATGTTACCGTCCGCTGGCGCGAGGAAGTGCTCAGCGTGCCAAGGGAGAGGGTCGATTATATCGACGTGTCCTCAAAGCAATTGGTTTCCGTCGCCACCTCGATGATCCCCTTCCTGGAA
>CAZJCB010000109.1:0-637 GCA_964544245.1 uncultured Christensenella sp. | reverse complement strand
ATGGGATCCAACATGCAGCGCCAGGCGGTCCCCCTCCTGGTCCCCGAAGCGCCCATCGTCGGCACCGGCATGGAATACAAGGCCGCCTATGACTCGGGCGTCGTGCTGCTGTCCAAACACGACGGCACGGTGGACAGCGTATCCGCTGACGCCATCGTCATCAAGGACAAGCAAGGCGAGAAGCACGGCTATCACCTGACCAAGTTCGCCCGGTCCAACCAGTCCACCTGCATCAACCAGCGCCCGCGCGTCAACGTGGGCGACGAGATCAGTTCTGGCGACCTGCTGGCTGACGGCCCCGCGACCGACCAGGGCGAGATCGCGCTGGGGCGCAACGTGCTCATCGGTTTCATGAGCTGGGAAGGCTACAACTTCGAGGACGCCGTCCTCATCAGCGAGCGGCTGGTGCGCGAGGACAAATACACCTCCATCCACATCGAGGAATACGAGTCCGAAGCGCGCGAGACCAAGCTGGGACCGGAAGAAATCACCCGGGACATCCCCAACGTGGGCGAGGAAGCGCTCAAGGACCTGGACGAATTCGGCATCATCCGCATCGGCGCCGAAGTGCGCTCCGGCGACATCCTGGTCGGCAAGGTGACCCCCAAGGGCGAGACCGAACTGACGGCGGAGGAAC
>CAZJCB010000108.1:0-7292 GCA_964544245.1 uncultured Christensenella sp. | reverse complement strand
GGAGTTCGCCGCCTTCCTCCGCCATCAGGCCGCGGTTCGTGTCCGGGATGGGCTCAAACAGGCGGATGTCCGAGTACAGGGTGACCTCCTCGGCGACCGCCGTCCCGTCATGGGTAGTCACCAGGCGCGGTTCATCCCTGAGCCCCGGCGGCAGGCCGATGTACTCCGTTTCCCCGCCCGGCCTTTCGGCGTACGCCGGTATAAACGCTTCCCCGCGCAAGAAGACCTTCGCCTGCCGGTTCACCCGGAGGAAGGTGGGGATGCCGCCGCCGTGGTCGTAATGGCCATGGGAAAGGACCAGGTGGGTGACCTCCGCCAGGTCCAGGCCCAGCCTGCCCGCGTTTTCCAGGAACAGCCCGCCGCAGCCCGTGTCAAACAGGACGGTGGCGCCCTTCATCTGAACCAGGACGCTCAGGCCGTGCTCGCTCCCGAAATCTTCAGAAATCGCCGTGTTTTCGGCCAGGACCGTGATTTTCATAGGTTCATCTCCTCTGGAAGAATTCGTGAAATCAGCAGATTCCCTGGGGGACTCCGTCCCCCACACCCCCTGGCAAGGGAGTTCCTCCCCGGGCCCCGGAATAATCATTGAGTCACCAGCGTGTTCAGGAACTAAAGGGTGTCACTCAATCAACAGCAGCAGCAGCGCCAGCCCCACGCCCGCGAAGAAGGAGAAGACGGAATGCTCCTTATCGTGCGCGCCGGCCTCCGGCAGCAGGTGGGCGGCGGAGATGTAGATGAGCACGCCGGAGACGAAGCCCAGCGCCAGCCCCAGCAGGGGATCGCTGACGCGGGAAATGGCCGGGCAGGCGATCAGCGCGCCGATCGGCGTGGTCAGCGCGGCGGCGAAAAAGGCGTACACAGCGGCCTTCTTGTCGGAGGCGCCCGACTTGAGCAGCATGGTAAAGGTGACCACCCCTTCGGCGAACTCGTGCACCACCAGCCCCAGGCCCGTGAGCATCCCCGTCAGGACGCTGACGGAGAAGGTCACGGTGTAGACGGCGCCGTCCAGCAGGGAATGGATCAGGATGCCCTGGACGGCCGTGATGCCGAAGGCCAGTTCCTTCGTTTTTGTCCGCTTTTTGATGATCCTGTTGCTCATGTACATGAACACAAACCCTGCCAGCGCGGCGATACCGGCCTGAGGGTTCTTGCCGACCGCCTCTGGGAACGCCATGATCAGCGGCGAGGCGATCAGCATGCCCGCCGCGAAGCACATGAAGGTCTCCAGCGCCCTCTCCGCCCAGCGGCGGCTGCGGTAGATGACGTAGATGCCGATGGTGTTCACCAGCATCGCGCCCAGGGAGAACAGGAGGATCCAGAAGAAGGGATTGCCGCTACTCATTGCGTTTCCTTGTCTTGTCGTTTCCGCCGGATTGGGCGGGGCTCAGGCTGTGGGCTGCCGCACCTCCAGCAGGGGAAGGATGGCCCGGTAGACCGCTTCCGCGGCACGGCCGCTGGGGCAGGGAACGTCCGCGATAGTGATCCCGCGGTTCACCGCTTCGACGGCCAGCGGGTCATAGGGGATGATACCCGCAAATAGGAGGGCTTCCCTTTCACAGTATTGCCTGATCTCCTCTGTCTTGCCAGGGTTGATGTCCGCCTTGTTGACGCACACCGCGATTTTCACCGCGAAACCCCGCGCGGTCCTGACAATGCGCTCCATGTCGCTGATGCCCGACAGGGAGGGCTCCGCTACGATAAGCATGACGTCCGCCCCGCTGAGGGTCGCGATGACCGGGCAGCCGATACCTGGGGAACCGTCGACGATGGAGAAGGGGACGTCCTCCTTCGCGGCTTCGTTCATCCGCTTTTTGACCTGGCTGACCAGCAGGCCCGAGGTGCCGCTGCCCATCTTCAGTTTCGCTGTGGAGAACACCGCGTCTTCGTCCAGGTACAGCGTCATGCTGCCGGCCTGGTGCGGCCGCATCCGGATGGCGTCCGCAGGGCAGACCAGCGCACACACCCCGCAGCCTTCGCAGGAATAAGGGTTCACCCGGTAGGGTTCTCCGGGGATGATCGCGTCAAAGCGGCAGTTCCACTGGCATTCGCCGCAGGAAACGCAGCGCGCGGGGTTGATCTCCGCCAGGGGCAGGCCATGGTAAGGAACCGACAAATGAAGTGGATACCGCCTGTTCACCAGGTGCAGGTTGGGCGCGTCGACGTCGCAGTCCGCGCAGGCAAGGGTCCCTGACAGGCGGATGAAGGCCGCTGCCACGGTCGTCTTCCCTGTACCGCCCTTGCCGCTAAGAATCACCAGCTGCCGCATCCGGGGCCTCCCATTCAATCGTCTGGAGCAGTTCCTGAAATATTTCCCGGTACCGCTCCTCTTCCCTGACGGCGATTTCCGCGTTTGAGTTCAGCTGGCCAAGCCCCCCGTCAAAGGGGATCTCCGCCAGGATGGGGATGCCGTTCCGGCGGCAGTAATCCCGCGACGGGTCGTCCCCCGGCAGGGTTTTGTTGAGTACCGCGCCGCAGGGCTTGTCGTACAGTTGGACCAGCTCGTGCACCATTTTCAGGTTGTGCGCGCCAAAAATCGTCGGTTCGGCCACCAGCACGCAGTAGTCCGCGTCCCTCATGCTTTCGGACACCATGCAGGAACTGCCGGGCGGGCAGTCGATGAACACGTAATATCCGTGGCCGCCATTCTTCAGGCTCAGAAGCGTTTTGACGACAGGCACGCCGGATGCTTCGCCCGGGTTCAGGAATCCGGACAGGACGTGAATGCCCCCGGAGGTCCCCTCTTTTACCTCCCCGATACCGCGCCTGATTTCGCTCAGCGCCATGTTCGGGCACACCATCAGGCAGCCGCCGCAGCCGTGGCAGAGTTCATCAAACACCATCAGTTTGTCCCCCGCCCAGGCCAGCGCATGGAAGGCGCAGAAATCCAGGCACTTGCGGCAGCCGTCGCACAGCGAGGGGTCGACCCTGGGCAGGGGAACAGTCACCAGTTGGGTGCGCTCCCACAGGGGTTTGAAAAACAGGTGCCCGTTGGGCTCCTCCGCGTCGCAGTCAATGTAGGTCGAGGGGGCCGCGGCGCTGGCCAGGTTGACGGACAGGAAGGTTTTTCCCGTGCCGCCCTTGCCGCTGAGGACCGCGACCTTCGTCATGTCCGTCCCCTCAGTGCCCGTGAAACCCCTTATGGATTTCACTCAGTTCCTCAAGCTCTCCCCTCAGGAATGCCTGGATGTTGCCCGCCGTGCTCAGGCCTGGTTTGGTTTTGTACAGTTTCAGCCCGGCCGACAGGAGCACCTTGGCCGCATTCCCTCCGCACTGGGGGGTCAGCACTACTTTTGCGCCGCTGTCCGCGATGGTCTGGGCGGCTTTGATGCCCGCGCCGCCCGCGCTTTGCGCGGCGGTGTTCCCAAAGGTTTGGGCAGAGCCGGTTTCCTCATCATGGATCAGGAAATACGCCGCACGTCCAAAGGACGCGGATACGGCGGTGTCCTTCCCCATTCCTTCAACCGGTACGGCGATCTTCACTTTTCTGCCTCCTCAGCGTTTTCCTGGTCGCTTTGCGGCGCGTTTCCGCATCGCCGGTGGCGGTTGCAGGCGCCGCGGCCGCAGGCCTCGCTGTCCCATTCGCCGCCGTAGAGCCGGTAAGCCCCTCCGCTGATGGTCAGCGGCAAAGCGTCCACCAGCGCGCTGGCCAGCTTTTTCCTCGCATGTTCATAGATGCCCTGCACGGTGGTGCGGGCGACGTTCATCTGCAGAGCGCATTCCTCCTGGGTAAAGTTCAGGTAATCGATCAGCCGGATGGTCTCAAACTCGTCCACCGTCATCGTCACCCCGCCCCCTGGCGCGCCGCGGCAGCCCAGCGGGCCGAAGCGGTTATTGCGGGGAAGGCAGCAGACATTGCGCCCCTTGACTGGCCTGGGCATCTCTCCACCTCGCCTTCCGCCCGGGCACTGCCCCGGCAGTGCTGCCGGAGCCCGGCGCCCTGAGCGTATTTTGCGGGAAAGCTTCCGCCTTCCCAATTGGGAGCATCCGGGACGGGAATTGTTCCCGCCCCGGTCGGCACGTCTTCTCTTTACAGCGTCTCAAGCCGCTTGTCGATCGCTTCCAGGCGTGCCTTGAGGACGCTTTTCCAGCCCACAAGGGCCTCTTTCAGGCTTTCCCCGTCCGTCTCCGGGCCCTGCGCGGCCCAGGCCCTGAAACCGGAGCCATCGCCCGGTCCGAATCCTCTCCCGAAGCCCCTGCCCATGCTCATCCCGCGCCCAAAGCCCGGGTCGCAGCGCATGCCCATTCCCCGGCGCAATCCCAGCCCGCGCCCATAGGTGCCGGCGGTTTCCATGTTCCTGTCACCGCCGCAGGGGCCCCGCCCCCAGCCTGTCATCTTTCCCGCGCCCGCGGGGCCTGTTCCATCAAATCCTGGCATGTTGACCTCCTATGCCCTGTCCCTCAGCCACTGAAGGCTGAACCTTGTGTTCGTATCTGACATATGTCAGTTTCCAACATCATCATACCACGTTTTCGGCATATGTCAACATCAAACAGGAAATACTTCTTTGAGGGCAAGGCAAGCGAATAAGGCAGGGGCCGCCGCGGGTTTTGACCACGGCAGCCCCTCAGGAAGATCAGGCCGGATTTATTGACTGATCGCGGTAAGCCGAAGCGGTACCGGGCGAAGCTGGGCCGCCCGCCGGATCAAAGGCCCTTCAGCGCGTTGACGAGTTCCACGGCCTTCGCGGCGGTCTCGCCGGTCACGCTGGCGCAGCGCGCCTTGCGGGCGTCGTCGGCCATTGTCACGTTCGCGGCGGCCATGAACTCGCTGCAGGAATCCAGGCAGTCGATGGAATTGGCGACGGTGGTGGGGTTCTTGATCTCGGGCTGATAGCCGGGGAAAGGATGCTGCTTGTACCAGGCAAACAGGTCTTTGACAACTGCTTTCGCGTCGGCGGGCTCGAGGATCAGGCCGACCGCCATGACCGCGCCGGCCAGGGAGCCGCACAGGGTGCCCGCGCCGAAGCCGCCGGAGGCGCTGCCGAGCATCTGGATCGGGATCTGGTCGTAGGGATACCCGGTGAGATCCGCCAGCTGGCCGACGATGGCGTCAAAGGCGCCCATACCGCAGCCGCCGAAACTGTAGAAGCTCTTGTAGCCGCGCTCCAGCGTGGCCTGCGGGTCGAGCTTTACATAGGGAAAGGGGTAGGGGACGGGCGCGAGGACCGGTGCAGCTTCCGCTGAAACGTTCAGTAGGGGCAGCGCGGCGCTGGACAGGGCGACCCCGGCGAAGACCTTCCCGGTCGTTTTGAGGAACTCACGGCGCGTTTGCAGATTTGCCATAAAAAAAGCCTCCCTTGATTTTTTTCGATTCTATTCCTGACAAATGCCGCTTGTCAAGCGGCATATGTCAAAATAATACAGGAGGGGAGCGTCCGTTCAGGCGGGTTTTTCCACCGCTTCCTTCTGCCTGACAAGGCGCGCGATCAGGACGCTGATCTCGTACAAAGCAAGCAGGGGCAAGAGAAGCAGCACCTGGGACACGACGTCCGGAGGGGTCAGGACAGCCGCCGCGACCGCCGCGCCCAGGACAAAGTACCGCCTGGCGCGGGACAAAGACTGCCCACTGACTTTTCCGTGCCGGGCCAGCAGGTAGATGACCACCGGCAGTTCGAACATCAGCCCGAAGGGCAGGACGAACGACAGGACGAAGTTGAAATAGCCTTCCACCGACCACATCGAGGTGGCGACGCCGGCCCCGGCCTCATAGAACAGGTTGATGGCCAACGGAAAGACCGTCACGTAGGAGAAGACAATCCCTGCGGAGAAAAGGAGCACCATGGCCATGAACAGGGGCAGGAACAGGCGCTTCTCCTTCGGGTACAGCGCGGGGGCGACAAAGCGCCACATCTCCCAGATGAGCAGCGGCATGCCGGCGACCAGGGCGGTCACCAGGCTCAGCTTGAGCTGCATCATCAGCGACTCCGACACCCTGGTGGCGATGACCTGGATGCCACGCTCGGTCACCGGACGCAGGATAAAGCCCGTCAGGGGCTGGCAGAAAACGTAGAAAACCACGACAAAGCAGGCCAGGACAGCCAACGCCATCCGGAGCAGCATGCCCCTAAGGGCGATGAGGTGCTCGGAAAAACGCTGCCTGCCGGCAGCGGCCGCTTTTCCTTCTCTCTCCTGTTTCATCGCCTCAGGGACGCTCAGGCTTTCCCGTCGTCTTCAGGGGGCGTGTCTCCGCCTTTCACCTTGTCTTCCGGCGTCATTTCCTTCTTGAACTCCTTGATGCTCTGGCCCAGCGCCTTGCCGACGCCGGTCAGTTTCTTGCCCCCGAACAGCACCAGGGCCAGCACCAGAATCAGGACGATCTCCAATACCCCAAGCCTCATGACTCTTTCCCCTCTCTTTTTTCCGGTTCAGGCCGGCTTTCCACGGCCCGCTTCGCGCCATTGAACGCCGCGCGGGTTTCCTCCCGCGCCTGTTTCAGCTCCTCCGCCGGGGAGGCTTCCTTCACGGCCTGCTTGATCTCGTCCCCTGCGGCGCGGAACTCCTTCACCGTGCTGTCCAGTTCGGTCTCCTCCAGAAACTCGGCCCATTTCGTTTTCAGGAACCTGATGAACCGGGCCAGGGCGCGCGCCACCTTGGGCAAATCCTTCGGCCCCACCACCAGAAAGGCGATGAGCAGGATGATGAGCAGCTCGGAAAACCCGATATTGAACATGCGCGCCGCCTTTCACAATTTCGGCAGGATTATAGCAACGCCGCGGCCGCTTGTAAAGCCGCGTTTCCGTCATATGCCAAAACGGCAGGGAGAGCCGCGGCTGTTTTATTCCCGCCGCCGGCCGCGCGGGAGCACAAAAAAGAGGGCCTGGCAGCCAAGCCCTGCGGGTCCATACCGGACGAAGGGATCGGGTGTTGCTTCAGCCTTCTTTCCACGTTTGAAGCACATGAACCAGTCCAGGCAGTACTTGTCCTCGTCCTTGCTCTCCATGCGCTCCTTGGCGGTGCCGCAGGATCCGGCGGTGGGGATGATGGTGTCCTGGCCGGGGCGCCAGTCGGCGGGGGTGGCCACCTTGTCCTTGTCGGCCTTCTGCAGGGCCTGGATGATGCGCTTGATCTCGTCAAAATTACGCCCCATGGACAGCGGATAGTACAGGATGGTGCGGATCTTGCCCTCCGGATCGATGACAAACACCGCGCGCACGGCCTGGGTGTTGGACTGGCCCGGCTGGATCATGCCGTATTTGTTGGCGACTTCCATGCGGATGTCCTCAATCAGCGGGAACTTGACCTCAATGTGCTTCTTGCCGGCCAGGTAATCAATCAGCCGTTGCTGTTCCGTA
>CAZJCB010000107.1:0-7497 GCA_964544245.1 uncultured Christensenella sp. | reverse complement strand
GACAGCAATGAGAAGAGGGCGAAGGCCTTGTGCAGACGGAGTCTGCAGTGCTGAGTGCAGGTGCGGACTTCGTCCGCAGTGCAGAGTGAAGGACGGGAGAGTGGTTGGGGTTCCCGAAGCCCGAGGGAACGCATCGTATGCGTTCCGAATCAAGATGAAACGACACGAAACAAAGGAACGGGGACCGCGGTCCGATTGAGAATCGGACCCTACAAACCCAGGAAAGGGCTCTCCCTGAACGGCAAACACGGCCTCATGCGTGGCCAGTCTCCGGGGTTCCCAATTTTGCATTCTGCATTCAGCATTCTGCACTTCTCCGGGGTTCCCAATTTTGCATTCAGCATTCTGCATTCTGCACTTCTCCGGGGTTCCCAATTTTGCATTCAGCATTCAGCATTCTGCACTTCTCCGGGGTTCCCAACTCAGCATTCAGCACTTTGCATATTGCATTCACCACCCCCGCCCTTCCCCTGTGGAATTGCCGAAGGGAATGCTGTATACTCTGCCGCAGAAAAGAAGGGCCGCAACCGCCCCTTCTGCCATGAATATGCCCGGGAGGATCCCCATGAACAGAAGACCTGACATACCCCTCCGGATCGTGGTCGCCGGCTGCGGCCAGATGTCCAACGCCTGGATCCGGCACGCGCTGGGGCGGCAGGATTGCCTCATCGTGGGCCTGGTGGACCTGACCTTAGAAAATGCCAGGGCCATGGCCGAAAAGTATCAGTTGACCGACGCCGCCATTGGGACCGATCTGAGGCAGGTCATCCGCGAAACCCGCGCCGGCCTGGTGTTCAGCCTGGCCGTCCCGGCGGCCCACCACGCCGTCGCGCTGGCGGCTTTTGCCGAAGGCTGTCCTGTTTTCAGCGAAAAACCGCTGGCCGCAGACCTGCCGCAGGCGGATGAGATGGTCCGGGCGGCCGCGGCGGCCGGGCTGTCCTTCAGCGTCATGCAGAACCGGCGCTACCTGAAGCAGATCCGGGCGTTCCGGAAGCTGCTGGAGGACGGGACGGTCGGCGAAATCGGCTACCTGGGCGCCGATTTCTTTCTCGGGCCCCACTTTGGCGGCTTCCGCGACGTGATGGACAGCCCGCTGCTGCTGGATATGGCGATCCATACCTTTGACCAGGCGCGGCTGATCACCGGGGCCGACGCCGTGTCGGTGTACTGCCACGAATTCAACCCGCCGGGATCCTGGTACCGCGGCAACGCCTCGGCGATCGCCATTTTTGAGATGAGCGGCGGGGCGGTGTTCTGCTACCGCGGCTCCTGGTGCGCCGAGGGGCGCCCGACCAGCTGGGAAGCGGAATGGCGGGCGAACGGCAGCCGCGGCACGGCGGTGTGGGACGGCCGGGAGATGCCCTATGCCGAGGTCCTGGCCGGCCAGGCGGAAGAAACCGGCCTGATGCGAGAGTTTCAACGCGTGGACGCCGTTTCGGACTGGAACGGCCGCGAAGGCCATGACGGCTGCCTGGACGAAATGTTTGACGCCTTGAAGAGCGGCAGGCCCTCAGAAACCCGGGCTGACGACAACCGGCACAGCCTGGCCATGGTCATGGCGGCCATAAAGAGCGCCCGCGAAGGCCGGAAGATAGCGCTGTGAAACAAAGGAGGAAAACAGGAATATGAACAGACCGGAGAAGACGAACCTCATCAGGATCGGCACCCTGCTCAACGGGCCGGACGCCGTCCGGCTGATCCCGCAGGTAACCGGGTACGGCTTTGAGTCCCTGCAGATCACTTTCTGGCAGACGACGGGCGGCATCGACCTGTTCGAGATGGCCAAACAGGTCCGGGACGCGATCGGCGACCGGGACGTCACCGTCGCCGGACTGGCCGTCTTCGGCAACGTCCTGACCGGCCAGGGCGGCAGCGCGGACACGCCGGCCAGCTGGAAGCGCGCGATCGACGCGGCCCACGCTTTTGGCTCCGACCTGGTGACCGGCTTCACCGGCCGGCTGGTCGACCAGCCGATCGACGCCTCGATCCCACGGTTCAGGGAGGTCTTTGGCGAGCTTGCCCGCTACGCGCAGGACAAAGGCGTCCGGCTTGCCTTTGAGAACTGCGACATGGGCGGCACCTGGGAACGCGGCGACTGGAACATCGCCCACAACCCGGCGGCCTGGGACATGATGTTTGACGCCGTACCCGCGGAAAACCTGGGGCTGGAATGGGAGCCCTGCCACCAGATGGTCAGCCTGATCGACCCGATCCCGCAGCTGCGCCGCTGGGCGCCCAAAATCTTCCACGTGCACGGCAAGGACGCGACGGTCGCCTGGGACATCGTGCGCGAATATGGCGTTCACGGGCCCCGGCAGTACGCCTGGCACCGGACCCCGGGCTTCGGCGACAGCAACTGGCGCGATATCATCACCATCCTCCGGCAGAACGACTACAAGGGCTCCATCGACATCGAAGGGTATCATGACCCGGTTTACCGGGGCGAACTGGAATGGACCGGCCAGGTCAGCGGCCTGAAATACCTGAAGGCCTGCCGCGGCGGCGACTTCATTGCCAATCCGGTATAGCCGGAGCATCGGATGAGGGAACGATGAACCCTGCCGAAAGCCGGCCGGCTGCCCGGGCCGTCGTCTTTGACATGGACGGCGTCCTCTTCCATTCCGAGCCCGAATACATGCGCCAGATGGCCCGGCTGATGGCGCGGGAAGGCTACCCGGTCTCCCGGGAGGCCCTGCTGGCCACCATCGGCACCTCCATGGAGGAAACCTGCCGCATCCTGAAGAGGGACTCCGGCACCCCCCATACCATCGCGCAGATGATGGAAGCCTATGACCGCTGGGCGCCGGACCACCCGATCCCCTATGCCGAGGTGGTCGAAGTAGACGCCATTGCCGTGCTGGGCGAGCTGAAACGCCGGGGTTATAAACTGGGCCTGGCCAGCTCGTCAACCCGCGCTTCAGTGGAAAGGGCGCTGGTTTCCGCCGGCCTGCGGGACCTCCTGCTGTGCGCCGTGAGCAGCGATGACGTCGCCTACAAAAAGCCCCATCCGGAGTGCTACCTGCTGGCCGCCCGGCTCCTGGGCGTTTCGCCCGCCAGTTGCCTGGCGGTGGAAGACACCACGGTCGGCCTGACGGCTGCCACCGCCGCCGGGATGCGGGCGCTGGGCCGCGCCCGGGAATACCCGCAGGACCTGTCCCTGGCCCGGGGCGTCGTGCACAGCCTCAGCCAGCTGCTGGACTGGGCGCCGCCGCTGGAGGAACGCTGAGAAGGGTCGCGGGCGGTATGGAACCGTTCTATGGCGGCGCCCTTGCCGCAAAAAGTGAAGAACGAGGTGAAAGATGCAGTACTCCGTGTGTGTCAGTTCCCTGTTTTATGAGTCCGAGGCGCGCGCCAGGGGGCTGCGCAGCGTGCAGGTGGACCGTGTCCTCCCCGCCGTGCGCGCGGCGGGCTGCGATACCTATGAGTTCTGGGGCTGGGGGGACCAGGACGTGGAAGCCATCGCGCGGTCGCAGAGGGAGCAGGGCCTGCGGCTGGCGGCCTTCTGCGCGCCCCCCGTGCCGCTGACGGACCCCGGGAAGCGGGGCGAATTCCTGGACGCGCTGCGGGAAACGCTGAAGGTGGCCGACCGGCTGGGCTGCGGGAACATCATCACGCTGGCCGGGCAGGCGCTGGAAGGCGTCCCGCGGGAGGAGCAGCACGCCAGCATCGTTGCGGGCCTCAGGGCCAGCGAAGGGATGCTCAGGGCGGCCGGATGCACGCTGGTGTTGGAGCCCCTGAACACGCGCCTGGACCATCCGGGCTACTACCTGGAGACGGCGGCGGAGGCCTTCGGGATCGTCGGAGAAGTGGGCAGCCCGCACGTGCGGGTGCTCTACGACATATACCACCAGCACATCACGGAACGAAGCCCCGTTGAACCGATGGCGCGGCAGATGGGCCTCGTCGGGCACATACACCTGGCGGGATACCCCGGCCGCCACGAGCCCTGGCTGGAGAGCGAAATCGACTGGAAAGCCATCCTCTCCGCCGCGAAAAAGGCGGGCTACGGGGGCCTGGTGGGGCTGGAATACTTCCCGTCCAGGCCGGACGTCACGGGAGAACTGGCCCGCTTTCTCAGGGGGGAAGGGAGTTTCATCCTGTAGGAACGGGCAGGCGATTGTCATTCCCTGGTTGACCGAATTCCGCATGATATGATTAAGTCTCCTCCCAACGGGTTATGATAAGCACAGGGCCACCCGAAAACCGGCCCGGCTGACTGGAGGAGAAAAGACATGAAATCATTGACAGACATGCACACCTTATCCAACGGGGTCAGGATCCCCGTGATCGGTTTTGGCACCTGGCAGGTGGAAGACGGCCGGGAGGCCGTGGACGCGGTGAAAGCCGCCCTCGCGGCGGGCTACCGCCACATCGACACCGCCCAGGGATACGGCAACGAGGAGAGCGTCGGGCGCGCGGTCGCGGAGAGCGGCGTGCCCCGGGAGGAGATCTTCATCACCTCCAAGCTGGTCAACGGCGTGCGCGGCTATGAGGAGACGAAGGCCGCCATTACGGACAGCCTGAGGAAACTGCGCACGGACTACATGGACCTCTTCCTGGTCCACTGGCCCATCCCCGTTGATTTCAAAAAGAACTGGAAAGAGATGAACGCCGCGTCCTGGCGCGCGATGGAAGAGGCCCACCGGGCCGGCAGGATCCGCGCCCTGGGCGTGAGCAACTTCCACAAAAAGCACGTGGACGAGCTGATGAAGACCGCGGAAATCGCCCCGGTGGTCAACCAGATCCGCCTGTGCCCGGGCGACACGCAGGACGAAGTGGTCCGGGACAGCCGCGCGATGGGCATGCTGCTGGAGGCCTACAGCCCTCTGGGCGTGGGCGAGATCTTCAGGGTGCCCGAGATGAAGGCACTGGCCGCGAAATACGGCCGCAGCGTCGCGCAGGTCGCCATCCGCTGGAGCCTGCAGATGGGCTTCCTGCCCCTGCCCAAGTCCGTCACCCCCGCGCGCATTAGGGAGAACGCCCAGGTGTTCGACTTCCAGCTGTCCGATGAGGACATGAAGGTGATTTCCGGCCTGAAGGGCGTCGCCGGCTGGCACGCGGACCCGGACAACATCAGCTGGTAAGCCGTGATGAAGTATAACAACCTGCCGGGAACCAGCCTGAAGGTGTCCGAGATCAGCCTGGGCACCATGATGTTCGGCGCGCAGACCGGCGAGGCGGACAGCCTCAGTATCCTGGACTTCGCGCATGAGCAAGGCGTCAATTTCTGGGACACGGCCAACATGTACAACCAGGGCGAAAGCGAGCGCATCGTGGGCAAGGCCCTGAAAGGGCGGCGGGAGGACGTCATCCTCGCCACCAAGGTGTCCTACCCGATGGAGGGCAGGATGAACAGCGGGGGCCTGTCCCGCCGCGCCATCCTCTCCGCCCTGGACGCCAGCCTCAGCCGCCTGGGCACCGACTACGTCGACCTGTACTACCTGCATTCCCCGGACTATGAGACAAGCGTTGAGGAATCACTGGACACGATGAGCACCCTCGTCCGCTCCGGCAAGGTGCGCTACGCGGGCGTGAGCAACTACGCCGCCTGGCAAATCGCCGACATGCTGGCCGCGGCCGACCGGCGCGGGTACGTCGCGCCCATCGTCACCCAGAATGTCTACAACATGATCACCCGCGGCGTGGAGCAGGAATTGGTGCCCTTCATCCGGGCGCACGGCCTGGGCATGACGGTGTACAACCCCGTCGCCGGCGGTTTCCTGACCGGCAAGCACCGGCCCGGAGAGCCGGAGGCGGGCACGCGCTTCGCCTTCAACGAAAACTACCGCGGCCGGTACTGGACGGAGGAGAACTTCAAAGCCGTGGAACAGCTCACCATGATCGCCGGGAAGCGCGGCATGGGCCTGCTGGAGCTGGCGATGAAATGGGCGGCGGGCCGGCCCGGCGTGACCAGCGTCATCAGCGGGGTGAGCAGGCTCTCCCAGCTGGAACAGAACGTGAAGGCCCTGGAAGGCGAAAGGCTGGACGGGGAGACGCTGCTTGAATGCGACGGGGTCTGGCAGTCCCTGGCGGGGAATCGTTTCAAGTACAACCGGTGACATCGAGGGACCGGGGAACGGCGGGGGATTTCATCCCCCGAGCCCCCGACAAGGGCTTTCAGCCCTTGACCCGGAATATCAAGATAAACGACAAGTCCCTGCGCTACTGCAGGGCTTAATAGGAGAATGGAGATGCACTACAGGAAACTTGGCAACACAGGGCTGAAGGTCAGCGAGATCTCGCTGGGCAGCTGGCTCACCTACGGCAACGCGGTGGAGAAGGACACCGCGCTGCGCACGATGGACAGGGCCTATGAGCTGGGCGTCAACTTTTTTGACACCGCCAACGTGTACAACCGCGGCGAGGCGGAGAAGGTGGTCGGCGAGGCGCTGCGCCGGCATGAGCGCGCCAGCTACGTGCTGGCGACCAAGGTGTTCTTCCCGATGAGCGACCGGCCCAACGACTCCGGGCTCTCGCGCAAGCACATGATGGAGTCGGCGGAGGCCAGCCTGAAACGCCTGGGGCTGGATTATGTGGACATCCTCTACTGCCACCGCTTTGACCCGGAGACCCCGCTGGAGGAGACCCTGCGCGCCTTTGACGACCTCATCCGCCAGGGCAAGGTACTCTACGCCGGCATCAGCGAGTGGACCGCCGCGCAGATCGAGCAGGCAGCCCGGGTGTCGGACCGTCTCCTGCTCCATCCCATCGTGGTCAACCAGCCCAAGTACAACCTGCTGCACCGATTTATCGAGCAGGAAGTCATCCCCGTGAGCGAAAGGAACGGCATCGGCCAGGTGGTGTTCTCGCCGCTGGCGCAGGGCCTGCTCACCGGCAAGTACAGGAGCGTGGACGACCTGCCCGCGGACAGCCGCGCGGCTAACAGCAGGATGAATTTCTTCATCAAGCGGGACCTGACGCCGGACGCGCTGGAAAAAGTAAGCAGACTGACCGCCATCGCCGACGGCCTGGGCATGCCGCTCTCCCGCCTGGCGCTGGCCTGGATCCTCCGGCAGCCCAATGTCGCCAGCGCCCTGGTGGGCGCCAGCCGCCCGGAGCAGATCGAGGAAAACGTCAAGGCTTCCGGCGTCATACTGGACGACAATACGCTGGACGCGATCGAGGAAGCGCTGGGATAAGTCTGGGTGATTTGGAGCAACCATGAAAAGGGCCTCCGGGCCCTTTTTGACGCTCCTGCGGTTCAGCGTGCGGTCCGCGGCATACCCCGCTGGCTGGCTTTATGCTATGATATCGGTCGAAATCATCTCTTCATTCCGGGTCAAGGGACGAAGTCCCTTGTCTGGGGGGCAGAAGTGAGCGCCCGCTGTGCGGGATGAAGCGAACTGTCAGCCCAATGAGTCAGGGAGTATCCCGACCGAGCATCGAAAGGGAAGGGACACGACCTTGACGAATTGAGGGAAGGGGATGAAATCCCCCATCTTTCTCCTATTTCGCATGGAGGCCACGGATGAAGTATCGCAGCGTGTTTGACATCAT
>CAZJCB010000106.1:0-7535 GCA_964544245.1 uncultured Christensenella sp. | reverse complement strand
TTTGCCCTGATGTGCTTCACCGGAGTAACAGGCGCTGTCTCCCAGGGAGCCAGCACCGCGGCGCGGGTCACAGCCCTTGCTGTGTATCCTGAAGAATCCGTAACCGCTGCGCAGGTCGCCCGCCTTTTTGAGGATGCGCCGCTGGGGCCGATGAACAACGCCTATATGCTGATGCTTGGCACGTCGCCGGAGAATCCCAACATATTCGGATGGAAAGGCACGGCTTTCACGCGCATCCACGCCCTGGAGCCGAACAAGGATTTTCTCACCGAAGAGGAGATTGAGAGTGAAGAAGACGTGCTGATCATGAACTCTGATATGATTGCTGCCCGGAGGGAAAATATGCTGTTGAATGACGTTACTTACCGCGTATCTTCCCAGCAGTCTTTATCTCCTTACCTGTTTTTCCGTTTTTTTGAAAGCAAGCCGGAAAACTATCTGGGTGGGTTTGCAACCCAAGAACTCGTTATCATGCCGTACAAGACCTTCGTCCGGCACGGATACACTCCGCAGGCAATCGTACTGGACTTGAAAACGCAATACAACGGTGATTTGGAGAACGCGCGCCGCATCATCAGTGGGTACTTCCCTGTCCGGGATGTCTTTATGACGATTTCCGCCACGCAGACCACGGCGGCCGAGCAATCCGACGCATACTTGCAGATCATCATGATAGGGATGTCGCTACTGTCCCTGTCCGGCATCCTGCAAATCTATCGCGGGTGGCTTCGTCAAAGCGGGCGGCAAATCCGTACGTTCTGCCTGTGCGGGGCGACGCCGCGCGGTATCATGGCAGTGCTGTTTATCGAGTGGGTATTGATCACGCTGTTCGCGGGGATACTGGCTTACGGAGCGCTGCGGGTGTTCGCAGTACTGTACGGCTACTTTGGCCGGAGCATCGTGTTCCGGCTGTCGCACTTCGCGGCCATCGTGGGGGGCGTGAGCGCGCTGGTTTATGCTGCTTCTACGGACTTAATCGTGCGCCTGAGCGTGTACTGGGCAGACAGGGAGGTGCTGGGATGAAACTGCTGCGCCTTGTCAGATGGGCATACAGCCGGTTCTTCGTTCGGGAAGTAATCATTGTCCTGCAGGTCGCGGCGATGCTGCTGTTGAGCGTGCCCATCGTCAGCCAGCTTGCCAACCTGCTGTCCATCATCCGCATGGCGGACGACATCCGCGAACCGGCTTTGTTTTTCGAGTCCGACCAGCATTTCTTTGCGCAATCCTACGTCACTGATGAGGATATGGAGGAACATCTGCATCAAATCACATCCGCAGTGGAACATGTGGGAATGACAGCATACGCATTGGGGGGCCTGCCAGGCGAGAACACTGATATCTTTTTCTACAACGATGCCCTGGTGGAAATGACTCACTTGCGCGCATACCTCACGGATGACCGCGCCTGGGATGCCAAAGCGCTGCCAGTTGTTGTCAATAAAGGCCTGGCCTCGAAATACCCGGTTGGCTCTGAGATAGAAGCTGACTCCATTTACTTTCCCATCGTCGAAGAGTATCGGTGGAATCCCGACATCCGGTTTGTCGTCGTCGGTGCGGAGGATATTCCCTACTATTACCACTTCTACGGAGGAGCGACCGTCAAGCAGTTGGAGAGCATCGCGCGGGAAACAAATACGGGCTCGAATGCCATGATTGTACTGAGTGGCTTTGATTTTGTGCCAAAGCGGGAGATTGATCCGTCCTATCTCCTTTTCACGGAGGACTCTCCGGAAAACATCGAACAGATCAATCAAATGATCAGCGAAGGTTCCGCTTCGTCGTTTTCCGCCATGCGCCGCCAATCCCTGTTTATGATTCTGGCCGCAAATCCCATACCCTTCGTCCTCGCGCTGATGATGGTGTTCCTGTGCGTGGGCAGCGTTGCCTCCTACGCCTACGTGAGCATCATCAGCTACAAGCGGCGCTTCGCCGTGTACTACCTGTGCGGCATGAGTCGGGCGCGGGGCCTTGTCATCACCTTGTCGTCCCTCGCGCTGCTGCTGCTTGTCGCGCTGGCGGCCGCGGCAGCGCTGCTGCCTTTCACGGTTGACAAGGTGGACTACTCCAAATACTGGGGCGTGGCCGCCCTGCTGCTGGTCATCTATGCGGCAGGAGCGCTCACCGCCGCACTGCGCTACCGGGGCCTCGACCCCATCCAGATGCTGCACCAGAACGAATAGCGGGAGGAAATACAATGTCGCTGCTAACGCTCAATTATATCACTATGGTCTACAACCAGGGCAAGCCCAACGCGGTCAAGGCGCTATCGGACGTCAGCCTGACCATCGGGGCGGGAGAGATGGTGGCGGTGGTGGGCGCTTCCGGCTCCGGAAAAAGCACACTGCTGCATATCATGGGCGGGCTGCTACGTCCTACCTCCGGCACCTATATCGCTGGGGATCAGACTGTCTCGGCGCATTCGCCAGGGCAAATGGCAAGGTTTCGCAATGAGAAAATTAGCTTCGTACTCCAGGATTTCGGCCTGCTGGAGGAGCGGACAGTGCTGGAGAACGTGAGCCTGCCAATGCTGTTTTCGCCCAAGCCCATGGGCAATTATGCGGATGCCGTGAAAAGTAAGCTGACCCTTCTGGATATGGAGCCATACCTGAACAAACGGGTGAGCCAACTGTCCGGTGGGCAGAAGCAACGCGTGGCGGTTGCCCGTGCACTGATCATGGACCCGCTGGTCATCCTGGCCGACGAGCCGACGGGCGCGCTGGATTCAGCCAACGCCATTCAGCTGTTTGAGTTGTTCAGGTCCTTGTGTAACGATGGGCACACCCTGGTTGTTGCTACGCATGACATGGACCTCGCCGCGCAGTGTGATCGGGTCATCCGGCTTGCCGATGGCCGGGTCAGCCCGGCGGCGTAGGACGGACGCGGAGATGCTAGGCGTTTCATTCTCGGTTAATCGGTTTGAAAGTAGGCGGGCACTCCCCCATCAGGCCCGCAGCGGGAAGGACGCGGGCGGTTTTCGATTACCCGAGGCAATCTCCGTCCCATCCTTAAAGGTGACCCACACATCATCCTTGCTGTAGACCGTCATGTGATCCGTAAGGCTGTACCAGAGAGCGGGTTGGAATTCGCTTACACCGTCCAGATACTAGAATTCTTCAAGGAATGCTTTCCGGCAGCATAAACTTATTAAGTTCTGGGCGGCAGAGAAAACGGAGGCGCCTTCACGGACAAAAACGACCTGAAGAACCTCATCCACCTGACCGTCCAGGCCGGCGACATGGAAAAGGCGCGGGCGCTGGCCGGGCAGTTGAAAGGGAACGGGACAGCGGCTCTTTCCTGCACCTGTCCCAGGCGAACAGCCTGGACGATTTCGCCCAGAGGGGGACTTTCCTGGGCGAACAATGACACGGAACCCCGGTTTGGTCGTCAGGGGTCCCTGGCCGTCCCCTGACGGCATCCCTGAGGCGGGATTCAGGCGAACAGTTCCTGATGCTCTTTCATATAGCAGACCGCCATGTGCAGGATGATCAGGTGGATGTCCTCGATGCGCTCATAACTGTCGGAACGGGCGACCATGGCGGCGTCGGCATAACTCTTGATTTTTCCGCCCTCAAAGCCGGCGAGCACCACGATCCTGGCGTCCATCTCTTTGGCGTATTCGCAGGCGCGCACCAGGTCGGGCGAGTTTCCGCTCGCGCTGATGAGGACCAGCACGTCCCCGGGGCGCATGAGGTTCATCATCTGCTGGCGGAAAATCTCCTCAAAGGCGACGTCGTTTCCAAGCGCAGTGACCTTTTCGACGCTGTCCGCCAGCGACAGGACGCGGAAGCGGCGCTTTTCGCCCTGGACGGCATTCTTGCCGAAGTCGCAGACAAAGTGGTTGGCGGTCGCGGCGCTGCCGCCGTTGCCGGCGACAAACACCTGCCTGTCATTCCGGTAGGCGTCCAGCAGGATCTGCATGAACTGCCCGAACGCCCCGGCGTCTATTTCCTGGATCAGCCTGATCAGCTCGAATTGATACGTCTTGACAGATGCTATTGGCATAAGCCCGTCCTTTCCAGATTCACGCGTAGTATTTCCCTTCCATGCGGCAGATGCATACCGCGGCCGCGCCCAGCAGGGCGCCTTCGTAGCCAAGGCGCGTCGCTTCGAGCTGAACACCGGGATTGGCGGCGAGGTAAACGTGTTCCCTGAGCGAACGTGACAGCGGTTCCCTGAACACGTCAAACGCCAGGGAAAGGCCGCCGCCGATGATGATCTTCTCCGGGTTGAGCAGGTTGACGGCATAGGACAGCGCGAAGCCGAGGTATCCGGCCGCGCGCCGGAATGTTTCAAGCGCGGCCGGTTCGGCCCTGCGCGCCCTGTCCGTGATTTCCTTTGCCGAAACAGGCTCGCCGCCGGAAATTTCCGCGTAGGTGCGGACGAGGCCCGGCCCCGCCGCGTACATCTCCAGGCAGCCCGACGAACCGCACCCGCAGGGACGGCCGTTGGGCACCACCGTGCAATGCCCCAGTTCCATCGCGCAGTTCCGGCTGCCGCTGACCAGGCGGTCGCCGGAGAACGCGGCGCCGCCCACTCCGTTTGAGAGGGTGACATAGACAAAGTCCCCGCACTCCCGGCCGCCGCCGAACAGCTTTTCTGCCAGGGCGCAGGCCTGTGCGTCGTTGTCCGCGTAGGCAGGCACGCCAAATTCGAGCGACAGCGCCCGCGCGACCTGCAGATCGCGGATGCCGGAAAAACTGGCCTCCACCCAAACCCCGTTGCGCGCGTCCGCCAGTCCCGGAATCGTCGCGCCGGCGCCAAGCACGCGGATGTCCCGCCGCTTTTCCATGAGCAGGCGCGCGGACCGGATCACCTGCGGCAGGATACTGCCTCCCCTGAGGCTTTCCCATTCGCCCCGTACGCTCTCCAGGATTCGGCCGTCCCCTGTCACCAGACCGGCCATGTACTTGGACCCGCCCATGTCCAGTGCCAGCAAGGCGTCCGTCATGGGGCGCCCTCTGCGTACTGCTCGTCAAACAGGCTCAGCATTTCCTCCGGAGTAGCCGTGCCTGTGTCGCCGATCTTGCGGACGGTGACCCCGGCCGCCAGGTTCCCGATGAACGCCGCTTCCTCCGGGCCGGCCCCGGCGCACAGCGCGCTGACGATACCGGCGGTGGCGGCGTCCCCGGCGCCGCAGACGTCAATGGGCACGCTGTGCCGGACGGCGGGGACCAGGACGCAGCGTTCGTCTTCCTGCGCGGCGATCCCGTGCCTGCCGCAGGTCACAAACGCCGTCCTTCCCGTCTGCGACGTCAGCCTTCTGAGGTCCTCAAAGACCTCTTCCCTGCTGAACGCTTCCCCCGCCGCGCGGTTTGCCATCCGCGCGGCTTCCAGGTGGTTGCATTTGATGGTCACGTGGCTGAACAGGTGGATGAAAGCGCGCGAATCAGCAAAAATCAGCAGGCCAGGCCTCTTTTCGGCCAGCTCCGCCGCGTGCCGGCGCATGCCGTGCGTGATGACGCCCCTGTTCTCTTCCGTCAGCTGGTCCAGCAGGATGACCGCGTCCGCCCCTTCCGCGGCAAGCGTCAGGTTCGCCATCAGTTGTTCTTCCAGCGCGCGCGGCGTTTCCCGCAGGTTTTTCACGTCGATGCGGTTCTGTTCAACGGCGTTCCCGCCTTCGGACAGGAGCATCGGCTTGATGTACTGCGGCGTCAGGATGTCCCGGCTGCGGATGATGAACCGCGTGTCCACGCCCCGGGCTTCCAGGGCAAGTTCCACGTCCCTCCCGGCGCCGTCCTCGCCCATCATGCTGACGGCGGCGATGCTGCCGACGCCCAGCGCGCCCAGGTTGTTGATCACCGTGCCCGCGGCGCCGGGCGAGCGCTTGTCCCGGACGGCCTGCCAGGCGGGCAACCCCGTTTCCAGGGACGGCTCGTTTTTTGCGGGGTCAATGAACAGCCAGCGGTCCAGGAACAGGTCGCCGGCCACGACGACCCGCACGCCGGGCAGTTTTTTCAGCAGCGATTCAAGGCGCGCCCTGTCCATGCCCTGCTCCCCCTTTGCTATACTGATATCAGTATTATTGATGCAGAAGCTGGAAGCCCAGCGCCGCGACGGTATCGCTGTGCCGCCCCTGCACGTAATAGCTCTTTCCGCCGCCCTCCACGGTGCGCGCCAGGATCGTTTTCCAGGGCCGGAAATAGTAGCGGGGGTCGTCCTTGGGCGGCGTTTCCTGCACGTTGCTGCCTTCAAGCGGCAGAAGGTCGAAAACGGCCGTCGTGAAGTGCCTGATCTCTCTTCCCTGCCCCTTGGCGACGTTGCGCGCCATGGACAGCGCCTTCAGGTATACTTCCGGACCGGTCACCGCGGAACCGAAGTTGAGGAACACGCCGCCCTCCAGCGACTCGATGGTGCGGGCATAGATCAGGAAGTCGCGGTAACTGCCCTCCCCGATGAGGGCGCCGTCTGCATTGGGCTGTTCGTGCACGATATCTGCGCCCACCCCGACGTGCACCGTCACCGGTACCTGCAGGCGATGCCCCGCCGCCAGAAGGCTGTACTCCTGGTGCGGGAAACCCTGCTCCCGGATGTAGCGCCCCAGCGACTCGCCAAAGCCGAGCCCGTCGCGGACGCCCTGGTTGACGGCTTCGTTGTACAGGCCGTCCTCCCGCCAGAGGCCGAACTGGCCTTCGGAGATGTATTTCGCCACGCTCTCGCTGGTGGCGCCGATGAGGGCGAACTCGAAATCGTGGATCCCGCCCGCGCCGTTCAAGGCGAAGTGGGTCACCCATTTTTCTTCCATCAGCCGGATGAGGACCGGCGCGGCGCCCGCCCTGATGACGTGGGCGCCCATCATCATCATCACGGACGCTCCGCGTCCGCGCGCCGCGCGGATGGCGCCGGCCAGGAGGTCGATCGTGGGGTGCGCATAGCTTACCCTGGCGTCCGGGTCCATCATGCAGCCCAGGTCCAAATCGTGGACCCGCTCCTGAAGCGGCAAAAGCTTCAGGCGGGAACGGTCAAACTGCTCAAAGGGCATCCTTTTTCCTTCTTTCTCTATCCAAACAGGTAGTTTTCGACAGCGGCAAGGTCGCTGTAATCCGGGATGACGGCGTCCGCCCCTGCCCGGATCAGGCGCTCGCGCTTCCAGGCGTCGATGCCGCTGCGCGCGCTTTCGTTGGAGGCTACGCCGACCGCCAGCCCGCCCGCGCTTTTCACGTTTTCGATCTCGACGTAGCCGTCGCCGAAACCCAGCAGCTCACGCCCGTTCAGGCTGTTTTCGCGGATGATGCGGTCGATGACCATTTTTTTGGAGAACGTCCGGTACTCGCGCTGCGCGCCGTAGATGCGCCCCTCAAAATAGCGCGAAACGCCGATCAGGTCCGCTTCCTTCAGGACGTACTCCTCGTCCGTGCCGCTGGCAAGGTAGAGCGTGACCCCGTGCGACCTGAGCATTCTGAGCAGACCGTAAGTGCCCGGCACGGTGAGCGTCTCCGGGTCGATCGACCCGTCCGCAAGGCCTTTGAGCCGTCCTTCGATGCGCTTGAGCAGGCGGCGATGGTACTCATCCTTGTATTCCTGCGGGTCAAGCGGCG
>CAZJCB010000105.1:0-7626 GCA_964544245.1 uncultured Christensenella sp. | reverse complement strand
GGGATTGATTGCAGGTGATGTCGTATATGCCGACGGAGCGCTCTGTATACTCGCCCTCCGAGTCACAGTCGATGCCCTCGTCCAGATACTCAGAAGCCATTTGGCGGCAGTCCTTCGACCCCAGCTCGCGCCAGCACAGAATGAGCGCGCTGGCCAGCACCCAGCGATGATTGGGGGTGTGGAAGCCGCCCGTGAGCATCGCGCCGGCGCTTTTCTGCAGAAAAGTAAGCAGCATGCTCAAAACGTACTCTTCCGTTTCGGTATGCCGCGAATACTGCTTCATCATTCTATGGGTATAGGCTGCCACCTGTACGCAGAACGCGTTGCAGGTCGCGTCGTGAAAATTGGTCTCCATCAGATCAAGGGTGCCGTCCTCGTGCTGGCGGCTCAGCAGGTGTTCCGCGCACAGCCTGGCGGCACGCAGCATCGGCTCCTGCTGGTAAAATATACTCAGCGGGCTGTAATACGCGGTCAGGAACACATTGGCCCCCCCTGCGGAGGAAGCCGGTTCGGCAAATCCTTTTTCCGGGGTCAGGATGCCGCCGAAATCCCTGGAATCTTGATCCCTGACCTGCAGCTTCAGCAGATAGGCGGCGTAGCGGTCGTTCCACCGGTTAGCGCTTGTTTGCAGGTGCATCACGCGCCTCTTTCAGATGGTTTGTGCCTGACCGGCGCGGCGTGTTATGCGCCGCGCCGGTCAGTGGTATTGGGAAAGGGAAGGCTAAGCCTTACTTGTTGGCTTCATACCAGGCGTTTGCTTCATCCGTCAGGATCTGGCCGCCCAGCGCTTTCCACTCCTGGACGTATTCGTCGTAGAAATCGACGGGCAGTTCGCCTTTGATGATGCTGATCCAGGTCTCATCGCGGTATGCCAGGATCTCGGAAGCGTAGGTTGTCTGCGAAGGCAGCGAGACGGGCACCGCTGTGAGCAGGTAGCTGTCAAACTGCGGCTTTGCGGCCCAATCCAGCCGGTTCTTGATGGCGAGGTTGTTGTAGAAGCCCATTTCCAGGCACTTCTCATTGTATACCTGGCCGCCGCCATACAGGCCGCGCAGCACGGCCACGCCCATCTGGTTCATTTCCTCGTTGGAGACTTTCATGGCGACGGAGCCGCTGTCGGTGTATTCGAACGTTACGCCTTCCACACCGCTGCTGGCAAGAATCGCCAGTTCATCATCAAGGTAGAAAATGTTCAGGATTTCAAGGATCGCGGCGAGTTTCTCAGGATCGTCGTTAAGGGCCGCGTTGTAGAGCATGTTCTCGCCTACGCCGACCGCGTAGCCGACGCGCCAGCCGTAATCGCCCTCGGGGCCGGCCGGCCACGGTCCGTAATAGAACTTGGCGTCCGTGCCGTTGACGGCATAGTATTCCTTCGCGCAGGGGCCGCCGGCGTCGCCCAGTACTTCAGGCAGCTGATAGTGGCCGATGGAGGCGAGGGCCGATACGCCGTAGAGGCCGTTGATGAAGCCCTGGGAGATGGCCCAGTAGCCGCCGGTATTTTCGCCCGTGATGAACTCGGGATCCAGCACTCCGTCAGCGTACGCCTTCTGCATCAGCCTGAGCACTTCTTTGTTCCCGGGAAGGATGTCGGAGTTGACGATCTTTCCATCATCGCCGACGAACCAGTGGGAACCCCAGCTCGGGCTCTTGCTGAAGCCGTTGGTGACATTGACGTAACTGCCGTAAGAACCAAATAATGCGTCAATGACGGTCGTGGAAAAGCCGTAGGTGTCCTTTACGCCGTTGCCGTCGGGATCTTCATTGGCGAATCTGTACATCAGCGCCATGAAGTCATCCAGCGTTTTCGGAAGATTTTCAGGGTCAACGCCAAGCGCTTCCAGGAAGTCGCCGCGGTAGACAAGGTTTTTGTACGACATCGCGCCGGCTTCGACCATGCCCGCCACGGTGATCATCTTGCCGTCGGGCGCGGTTGAGAAATACCAGAACATGTCTGTCGAACTCTTCATGCGGCCCTTATAGGCGCCGTTGTTGAAGAACTCATACATGTCCGGCGCGTGTTCCTTGAAGAACTCCACGTCCCAGGAAGCGATCGCGCCCTGGTTGTAAAGGTTCCTCATGTTCTCCTCGCTCATGGAGATGAAGATGTCCGGGGCCGTCTTGCCCGCGATGCGGGTGTTGATGACCTCCTGATACTGCGGATACTCGATGTACACCGGCTGGATGTCCACGTCGTATCCGTATTTGGTCTTGAGGAGTTCCTCGACTTTGCCGACTACGATGTCCTTGGACTCGTCATAGGGTGCGAACATGTAGCTGGCGACCGAGATGGTCCCCGACCATTTGATTGGGACGGTTTCCGCCAGGCTCGCGGCGGGGAGGAGCAGCGCCATGCACAGGATGAGAAGCAGCAGCTTTTTCATAGGGTGAGGCCTCCTTTATTTTGACCAGGCAAACTGCCTGGATCATTCCATTCAGCCCTTGAGGGAACCGATCATGATGCCTTTGACGAAGTACTTCTGGATAAAGGGATATACGCACAGGATGGGCACCGTCGCCACAAAGATAGCGGCGGCCTTGACGCCTTCGGGGCTGTACTCAACCTGGCTCTGCAGCAGTTCGGACGTGAGGTTCATGTCCAGCATCTGCTGCGTGCCGGTGATGATGATGCGGCGCAGGACGATCTGCAGGGTGAACATCGAGTCTTTTGTCACATAGAGAAGGACGTCGAACCAGGCGTTCCAGTGCCCCACGGCCAGCCACAGGGCCACGGTGGCCAGGATGGGCTTGGACAGGGGCAGCACGATCTGGAAAAAGATGCGGAACCGCCCCGCCCCGTCGATCATGCAGCTCTCCTCCACTTCCTCGGGCAGGCTCATGAAGTAGTTGCGCATGATGATCAGGTTGTAGGCGCTCACCAGCCCCGGCAGGATCATCGACGCGTAGGTGTCCATCAGGCCGAGGTTGACCACCAGGATGTAGGAGGGGATGAGGCCGCCGGAGAAGAACATGGTGAAGGCGATCAGGAAGGTCCAGAAGGAGCGGTGGGGGTAAAACTTCTTGGAAAGCGTGTACGCGCCCATGGCGGTGACCAGCAGCTGCAGCACGGTGCCGGCGATGGTGCGGATCAGCGTGTTCTGATAGCCCTGCCAGATGTACTGGCTCTCCAGGACTTTGCGGTAGTTGTCCAGCGTCGGGTCTATGGGGACGAGGTGGAGGCCGCCTTTCGTCGCCACCCAGGAAGGGGAGAAAGACAGGGACAGGAGGTGCAGGAAGGCGAAGAGGATCGACAGCGCCAGCAGGCCCAGCAGCAGGTAGACGATGACGTCGACGACGGTGAACTTCTCTTTCATGTGCCGCCCCTTTACCAGATGCCGCCGTTGTTGATGCGGTTGGCGGTAAAATTCATCACGACGACCAGGATGAAGCCGATGAGGTTCTGGAACAGCCCCACGGCCGCGCTCAGCGAATACTTCATCTGCCCGATGCCGTAGCGGTACACGAACGTGTCGATGATGTCGCCCGTTTTGTATACGGCAGGGTTGTACATATTGAAGACCTGGTCAAAGCCCGCCACCATCACGTTGCCCACGCGCAGGATCAGCATGATGGTGATCGTGGGCATCAGGCAGGGCAGCGTGATGTAGAGGAGCCGGTGGAAGCGGTTGGCGCCGTCGCACACGGCGGCTTCGTACATGGTCGGGTCGATGCCGGAAATGGAAGCGATGTAGAGGATGGACCCCCAGCCGACGCCTTTCCAGATGTCGGTTATGATCAGCGTGCCCCTGAACCACCTGTTGTCCCCCAGGAAGAAGACAGGTTCCTGAACGCCGAACGTGTTCCTGAGGACGTAGTTGACCACGCCGGTGTTCGGGGACAGCATCTGCGCGAACAGCCCGGCGACGATGACCCAGCTGAGGAAGTAGGGCAGGTAGCTGATGGTCTGCACCGTGCGCTTGAACTTCATGCTGCGGACTTCGTTGAGCAGGAGCGCCAGGATGATGGGCGCGGGGAAGCCGGTGACGATCTTCAGCAGGCTGATGGCCAGCGTGTTCTGAAACGCCCTGGTGAACGTGGGCATGGAAAAGGCGAGTTCGAAGTTTTTCATGCCGGCCCAGGGGCTGCCCCAGATGCCCCGGCCGAGCTGGAAATCCTTGAACGCCATGACGATGCCCGTGATGGGGATGTACTTGAAGACGATGAAGTACACGATGGTCGGCAGCAGAAGGAGGGTGAGCTCCGTATGCCTGCGGTAAAGCCTGAAGTCCCGGATGAACTTCGGACCGCTCCCCCTGAGCGTGCGGCCTGGCAGCGACGTGACTGTATTCTTCATGCCTGTATCCTACAGTGAATGAGGATGCATGTTAAGACAAGGATTGTGACATTATGGTCACTATTTAGCCGCAATGCCAATTTCTTGATAACAGGATTTTATAATGATACAATGATTCTGTCGTACGGTGCCGGCGCGTCCCGCGGAAAGGGCGCGCCGGCGCGGTCAAAGCCTTGGAGTGAACAGAATAAGGGGCAGCCGATGGGGTAGGGATCATCAAACATGTGCAGCGGGGGAAAGCGACCTTGTTCAGGAAACTGACGCTTTCCTATTTTCTCATCATTACCCTGATGGCGCTGGTGCTCAGCGTCACCATTGTTTCCGTCGCTTCCAGCCATTACTCCCGGGAGATGCAGAAACTGAACGCCATGTTCCTCAGGCAGGCGGCGGGCGTTGTCAGCAGCAGCGTGCTGGAGCCCGTTGGGAAGGCCGCGGTCAGCCTCTCCCTGGGCGGCGGCGGCAAGATCAGGCTGGACGACCTGTTGGACGGAGAGGCGCTGGCCAAGGTCGCCACGCTGTGCGGCGCGCTGGCGAGCACCGTGTCCTCCTCCCAGGGGGCGCTGGCGGGGATCCACGTCTATTTCAGGGAGGGGGACTATGTCGCCTCCTCCATCATGGGGTATATGCGCAACACCCCGCTGAACCGGAGCCTGTGGCCGGACATGCGCTGGTTTGAGGAGCCGCTGCTGCTCCCGGACAGCGGCACGCACACCATCCTGCGCACCCTGAGGTACCACAGGACGGCAGAACCCGTCCCCGTCGTCACCTTTGTCAGCCCCCACCCCGTCACCCTGCCCTTCAACCAGGCCGGCGCGATGATCGCGGTCGACGTGCCGATGGACTACCTGTCCGGCGTCCTGGGCGCCATTTCCGGCACGGACGGCCGTTTGCTTCAGCTGTTTGACGCCAGGGGGAGGCTGATCCTGAACAGCGCGGACGGATTTGCCGCAGGGGACGTCGGCGCCATGGGGCACGCGAGCAACGAAGCCTGCGTTCAGGCTGAGGGGGAGGGCGTGTTCGTGTCCCTCGGGGGCAGCCACATGCTGCGCTCCTGCGCCATGCTGCCAAACGGCTGGATGATCGTCAGCCATGTGCCTGTGGACACCTTTTTCGCCGTGAACCGCACCATCAGCCTCTTTACGGCCCTCATCACCCTGTGCACCGTGCTGCTCTTCCTGCTGATCTCGCGCCTCTTCGCCCGCAGGTTTTACGCGCCGGTGGAGCGGCTGATGGCCCGCGCCAGGCAGCTGCTGGACCGGATGGAGTGGGGGAACGCCAGCAAGGACGAGTTCGCCCAGGTCGACACGGTGCTGACGGAGATGGAGACCAAGCTGCTGGCCATGAGCCGCGACTGGGAGGAAAACCTGCCCACGCTCAAACTGGCGTTCATGCGCTCCATCACGGAAGGCGAGCCGATTTCCCAGCAGAGCTTTGACAGGCAGCTTCGCTACCACGCGCGGTCCATGGCCGACGCGCAGTACAGGATCATGCTGCTGTTCATCTCGCCCAATGAAGACGACGCGTCCGCCCAGCCTGTCAACGACGCCCTGATCGGCTTTATCCAGCGCCAGAGCGGCAAGGACATCGCCTTTATCGCCTATGAGCGCAGCGAGGACTGCATCTGCGCGCTGGTGCTGTCTTCCGGCGAGATGTCCCGCAGCAGGATGTACGGCTTCATCAACTATGCCAGGCGCTCCCTGTCCGCCGACGTCACGGTGGCCGTGGGCACGGGCTGCAGCTCGCCCGCGGACATCCGCCTGTCGTTTGAGCAGGCGCTGCAGGCCCATGAGCGCAGCTATTTTGAGGAAGGGAACAACCTGTTCATCTATGAGCCGCTGCCCGAGTTGGAAGGCGGCCTGCGGGAGGAGCTGCTCAAAGACCTGCAGGCATACGGCGACATCCTTGACAAAGGCGACCGGGACGACCTGGAAACGCACCTGCAGGTCTGCATGGAGCGCATCGCGGGCGCGCAGGTCGCTCCCGGCGCGAAACACGGGCTGCTGGACGAATACGTCTCCGCCCTGAACGCGCGCCTGCGCAAGGACGACGGCCGCTTTTCACCCGCGCAGGCCAGCCGGAGCTTCAGCGGCATCACGGCTTTCGGCGCGTGGCTGGCCCAGGCCAGCGTGCTGCTGGTCACGCAGCTCAGCGGAGAGAGCCGCAGCAAGGAAGCGGTGGAGAGCGTGGTCAGCTATATCGACGCGAACCTCTCCCAGGACCTGTCGCTCACGCGGCTCTCCGAATACACGATGCTCAGCAACAATTACCTCAGCCGCATCTTCAAGGAGCACAAGGGCGTCAACCTGGTCGACTACATCACCCGGTGCCGCATGGACAAGGCCGCCGAAATGCTGAGCGAAACCAGGCTGCCGGTGGAGCAGATCGCCCGCGCGCTGGGCTACAACACGCCCCATTACTTCTCCAGGCGCTTCCGGGAGTACAGCGGGCTGACCCCCAACCAGTACCGCCTGCGCTGAGCCTGGCTCCCTTACGGGCGGCCAAGGGCATAGTAATAGCAGCAGCTCTTGTAATCCGCCGCGAAGGGATGCGGGAGGCTGCCCCTGTGCCGCGGGTTGCTGGACAGGGCGGAAAAATACTCCTGCGTGTAGTCGATGAGCCCCCTGCAGCCCTTTTCAAAGCGGATGGCGTCCCTGTCCCTGCAGCGGAGCATCGCGATCCTGGCCCCCCCGGACGGGAGATCCTCCCGCCTGAGGACGGCGCCGTAGTGGTCGGTGCCCGTCTCCCTGAAGCCCCAGGAAAAATTATAAAAGTCTTCCGTTCCCTGCGACTCCATGCCGGGCGTTTCCTCCCCGTCGATAAAAAAGCAGTGGTTGCCCTCGCAGAGGCGCTCCCCGTTGGCGCACAGGGGGTCCTCCGCGCTCAGCTGCAGCCAGTGGGCGGCGATGGCGCCCTGCCCGCGGACGTCGCAGACCCCGATCTTGTCCTCCGGGAGATGCGCCCTGCCTTCGCGGGCGTCGGCGTACAGGTATCCGCAGTTTTCCGGCAGGCTGCCGTACGCCTCCCACTGGATCTCCGTATAGCCCGTCATGTCCAGGCCGGTCGTGTTTTCAACCTCGATTCTGATGTGCCGCCTGAACGGCATGGGCAGCCGGAAGTTGTGCGAGTAACGGACCTTGGAAAACCAGATCGTGCTGAAAAATCCGCTGCCGTAATCGATGTCCGCGAGAAAATCCATGAAGGGCATCTGGATGGCCGGCCGCCCGTCCCCGTCGTACCAGACGCGGAGGATCAGCCCGCGCACCGCCGGGTTGTCCCAGGATTTCCCGAAAGTGTCTCCCTGGACAAGATAGTTGGACGCGTGCAGGTGGGTCACC
>CAZJCB010000104.1:0-7653 GCA_964544245.1 uncultured Christensenella sp. | reverse complement strand
GCTTCTACGCCTTCAACACCCATATCCCCGGCCTGCACGACCTGCAGCCCTGGTTTGCCGCCGCTGACCTGAAGATGGGCTTCGCGAAGAACGAGGACGGCTCCCTGTATGTGCCCATCGCCACCGAGGCCGCCATCCCCGTGTGGGAGTGGTTTGCCAGGCTCTACGCGGAAGGCCTGATGGACCCTGACTGCCTTATCAACACCACCGGCGACATGCGCAACAAGATGATGGCCGGCCAGACCGGGCTGGTCGTCGACTGGGCCGCCTGGGTCGGGCTGTACAACGTCCGCTCCGGCGAGAATTATCCCGATGTCGTCAACGTGGTTCCCCTGGGCGGGGTAAAGAACTCCAAGGGGGACTTCATGCTCTCCCGCGGCGACCCCTCCATCTGGGTCATCCCCGTCAACGCCCCCAACCCCCAGGGCGCTTTCAAGGCGCTTGAATACATGGCGACCCAGGAGGGCGGCCAGCTGCTCTCCATCGGCATCCAAGGGCACGACTACAACCTCGTGGACGGCAAAGTGGAGATGACCGAGGTCGGCAAGTCTCACGGCAACGACCACGGCGCCCCTGTGCCCACCAGCCGCAAATACGTCTTCCCCGTGCCCCTGAACCCCGGATTCGCCGAGGCGATGGAATTCCTGCCCTATGCCTCCCTGGACCTGAGCACCTCCATGACCGCAACCTACAAGGAAATCGTGGCAAAGCATGCCACTGAGATCATTGTCGGCACCAAGACCGCCGCAGAGGGCGTGGCCGCCATGCAGGCGGAGCTGAAAGAACGCGGCGTGATCTGAAAAGGCGCGATGCCTGTTCCGTGAAATACGCTGGCCCGTCCCTTGCCGGACGGGCCAGCCTTCCCTTAAGATGGGGGCATCCTCTGGTAATTAGATGAGCCCTTCCAGAAATGACATCGGAAACCGGAAAGAGGGGGGAAGAGAATGAGCACAATCGCCCGGCAGGACGCCGCGGCCCTGCGCAGGCGGGACCGCAAACGGCTGCGGCGCAAGGTTTGGCAGTACAAGGCCATCTACCTGATGATCATCCCCGTATTTGCCTACTTTGCGGTCTTCACCTTCTATCCGCTGGGGCTGGGCATCGTGCAGAGTTTCCAGAAGGTGAGGCTCATCGGCGCGCCGAGCTTCATCGGGCTTGCCAACTATGAGTTTGTGCTCAGCGACCCGATTTTTCTGATGTCCATGCGCAATTCAGTCCTGGTGGGGACCGTATCCCTGCTCATCAACCTGGCTGTGGCCATCGTGCTGGCGATTTCCGTCAATGAGATCCGAAACAGGTTTTCCAAATCGCTCATCCAGACGGTCACTTTCCTCCCCTTCCTGTTCTCCTGGACCGTGGTGGGCGGCATGTGGCTGCAGATCCTGGCCCACAACGGCATGGTCAACAATTTTCTGGACGCCGTCGGGCTCGCCAGGCTCCCCTTCTTTACCTCGCCCGCCTGGGGGCGCCCGGTCATCCTGTTCACCAACGCGTGGAAACAGGCGGGGTATTTCATCGTCCTGCTGCTGGCCAGCGTGGTCAGCATAGACCCCACCATCTATGAGGCGGCCAGGATCGACGGCGCCAGCCGGATGAAACAGATCCTCTACATCATTGTTCCCCAGGTCTGGCCCACGGTGAAGACCCTGCTGGTGCTGGGGGCCACCGGGGTGCTGCGCAATTTTGACCAGGTATTGATGATGAACAGGCCCGCCACCAAGGACGGCATCCGCACCCTGCTGCTCTACATTTATGAAGAGGGCATCACAAAGATGAAGATCGGCACCGCGACCGCCGCCGCCACCGCGGTGATGATCATCACGCTGGGGATCACCATCGTGGTGCGCAGACTGGCCAAATACGACCAGGACGCGAGCTACTGAGGAGGGTACGGAGATGAAGTCAGCGATTTTTGACAGGCAGGAAAGGGTGGCCAAGCCTTTCAGAAACCAGATGAGCCCGCTGGAAAGGGGACTCAACTGGGCCCTGCTGGTCCTGGTTTTCCTCATCATGGTGCTGCCCATGATCAACGTGCTGGCCATTTCCCTTTCCAGCAACACAGCGTCCCAGGTGTCCGACGTGACCCTGTGGCCCAAGGAGTTTTCCACCGAGGGTTATACCTTTATCTGGTCCGCGCGCAACCTGGGCAGGGCTTTTGGCAACTCTTCCTTTGTGTCGGTCGTGGGCACCTTCATCACGGTGACGGTTTCCGCCATGGCCGGTTATGTGCTCATCCAGCGCGACCTTCCCTTCCGCAAGGCGATCGCTACCGGCATCCTGGTCACGATGATGATCCCGGGAGACCTGACGCTGGTCTCCATCTTTTCGCTGAACAAGTCGCTGGGCTTGATCGACAGTTACCTGGGCCTGATTATGAACGGGCTGGTGTCCGCCTTTTCCATCATGCTGATGCGCAATTATTTCCTTTCGGTGCCGGAGTCCCTCGCGGAATCGGGCCGCATCGACAACGCGTCGGAGATGCGGATCTTCTTCTCCATTTACCTGCCGCTGTCCCTGCCGGGCCTGGCGGCCATCACCTTCCTGGATTTTATCGGGAAATGGAATTCCTTCATGGTCCCCCTGATCATCACCACCAGGCCGGAGTTGTTCACCCTGCCCATCATCCTCCGGCAGCTGACCCAGCCGACTGACTCGACTTCGGGGGTCCTGCAGATCTATGACAATGCCCGGATGGCGGCCATCGTGATCACCGTCATCCCCCTGCTGGCGCTCTACAGCCTGGCGCAGCGCTTCCTGATCGGCGGCCTGACCCTGGGCGCGGCAAAAGGCTGAGGAGGGAAAGCGATGGACGGCGGGATTACCCGGACCTTTACCCGGCTGATAGAAAAGCGGGAGGAGCGCCAGTACCTGCGCGTCCCCTTTGACGTGGCGGGGGACGTTGAGACCCTCACCGTCTCCTACGACTATACGCGGCACCGCCTTTCTCCCGGCGGGAAGGGCGTGGCCCTGAGGCGCGAGGTGAACATCATCGACCTGGCGCTGGAAGGCCCGGACCAGGTCCTGGTCGGGGCGTCCGGCTCCGAGCGCCGGGAGGTCACCATCCACGAAAACCACGCCACCCCCGGTTACCGGGGTGTACCCGTCAGGCCGGGCACCTGGCACATTGTGCTGGGGGCGTACATTGTGGAAGAGGAAGGCTGCCCGGTCACCCTGAGCGTGACCCAGAGGAAGAAGAGCGGCGTGCTCATCAAGGGCGATTGCCATACCCATACGGTCCATTCCGACGGCTGGTACACGGTGGACGAGGCCATCGACCGGGCCCGGCAGGACAGGCTGGACTACCTGTTCATCACAGACCATAACAGCATGGCCTCCAACCCGTATATCCGCTCCCTGCCCGGGCTGACGGTATTGCCCGGCGTCGAAGTCACCTATTATGAGGGGCATTACAACCTGTTCGGGGTTGAGCGGCCGATCAGGACCTACGTCGCCAATTCCCGGGAGGAAGTGCTCGCCGTCATGCGGGAAGGCAGGGACAGCGGCGCCCTAGTTTCCCTGAACCATCCCTATGACCGCGGCTGCCCATGGACATTTGGCTTTGGCCCGGACGTGCCGGCGGACATGGTGGAGATCTGGAACGGGCCCTACACCCCCTTTAACCAGAAGAGCATCGACATGTGGCACGGGCATCTCTGCCTGGGGCGCGTCTGGCCCGCCATCGGCGGGAGCGACTGCCACCATGCCGAACTGTTCCGCACCTATGCCACGCCCGCGACCTTCCTGTACGCCAGGTCCAACTCCGGCAGCGACATCCTGGACGCCATGAAAAACGGGCACGCGTATATCGGGATGAACACCGGCGCGCCCGGGATTCACATGGCGATGGGGGCCGCGCGGATGGGCGATGTCCATTTTGGCGGGGCGGAGCCGCTCTTTCTGCGGGTGGAGTCCCTGGCAGAGGGGGACGAGATCCGCCTCCTCAACCAGACTGGGGCGTTCTGGAGCAACAGCCCCGGGGCGTGCTGGCGGTATGAGACCAGCCTGGAGGCGGGGCAGAGCCTGTTCCTGCGCGCGGAGATATGGCGTACGCTGCCCGGCGGTATAAGGACCCTGGCCAGCATCAGCAACCCGGTGTATATCCGGTAGGCAAAGGGGGAGAAGCGCTCTTTGGACATTCGCAGGGTGCACGTGGTGTTCAAAACCCACCTGGACATCGGGTTCACGGATTTTGCCGCCAACGTGACCGCCCATTACCTGGACAGCTTTATCCCTTCGGCGCTTAGGGCCGCCCGGGACATGAACCTGCCCGGGCAGCCGAAGCGATTTGTCTGGACAGCGGGCTCCTACATTCTGGACCTGGCTCTGCGCATTTATAAGGACGCCTCCGCCAAAGAGCTTGACGGGGCGATCCGCAGGGGAGACATCACGTATCACGCCCTGCCCTTCACCACCCATTCCGAACTGTGCAGCGGGGAACTGTTCCGGGCCGGGCTGGGCATCGCCGGGCGTCTGGACGCAGGGTTCGGGCGCAAGACCATCGCCGCCAAGATGTCGGATGTGCCCGGGCACACGGTCGGCATTGTCGGCCCCCTCGCGGAGCGTGGGATCGAGTTCCTGCACCTGGGCATCAACGCCGTCGCCTGCATGCCCGACGTGCCCGCGCTGTTCATGTGGGACAACGGGCAGGGGCAGCGGGTGATGGTCAACTACGCCCGCAGTTACGGCGGCCTGACCGAGGTGGAGGGGCATGACGAGGCGCTTCATTTCCTCCACAGCGACGACAACGCGGGCCCTCCGTCGACGCGGCGGCTGCGGGAGGCGTTTGAGGACATCCAGGCCAGGTTTCCCCGGGCTGAGGTGGCCGCGTCGACCCTGGACGCCTTCGCAGCCAGCCTGCGCCCCCTGCGCGGCTGGCTGCCCGTCGTCCGCGGGGAAATCGGCGACACTTGGATCCATGGCATCGGGACGGACCCGAAGAAAACGGCGATGCTGCGGGAACTGGACCGCTTGTCGCGGGAATGGGATCGGGACGGGGTCTGGGACCGGTATCCGTCTCCCCTCCCGGACGGGAGGCCGCTCAGGGACGCTTTCCTGGAAGGGCTGCTGCTGGTGTGCGAGCATACCTGGGGCCTGGATACCAAAAAATTCCTGACGGATTTCACCAACTGGAGCAGGGCGGATTTTGACAGGGCCCGCGCGGCGGACCGGATTCCGGACGCTTACGGCGCGGGGACGTCGTATGACAGCGCTTTCCGGTTCGCGAAGCGGGAGTTCCGGCGGCTCAGGCCCAAAGACCTGCGGTGGGAGGAGCGCGGCTATTCGCTGTTTGAAAAGTCCCACCAGGAGCAGCGGGACTATGTCGCCCAGGCTGTCCGGATGTTGCCGCAGCCCCTGCGGGATGAGGCGGAAGGCAGGCTGAAAAGCCTGGAGGGACAGGCGCTGCGGCCGGCCGGCGGTACCGGTAAAAAAAAGGAGGCTGTGCGGCTGGGCGCCTGGCAGGGCACACTTCAAGAGGGGGAAGTGCTCCTTCGCACGCCCGCCGGGCATCCGCTGACCATCGGGTTGCCCCTGTACCAGGAGGTCGGGCTGTCCGCCTATGAACGCCTGGAACAGCGATACCTGACAGACGTCCGGAAGAACCGTGACTGGGCCCTGGCGGACAACATGAAGCCGGGCGCTGAACACAGCGACGCCCCATGGGAAGACGTCCTCCACAGGCCCGTTGTGGCTTATTCTGAGGAGCGCGACGGCGACTGGTATCTGGAGGGGCGGTTTGGTCCGGAGCCCCAACGTCTGGCGGGCTGCCCGGCGGGCTTCAGGATGCGGTTTTCACCCTGCCCGGAGGGCGTGACGGCCAGCCTTCTGCTGTATGGGAAACCCGCCAACCGCAAGCCCGAAGCCCTCTTCCTGCCCATTGCTTCGCAGGGCGCAAAGGGACTGCGCGTCCGGAAAGCCGGCCAATGGGTCGACCCATCCGCCTGTGTCAGGCGTGGGAATCAGCGGGTGCACGGGATGGACGCGTTTGAATGGACAGGCGGGGAGGGGTACCGTGTGCGCGTCACCTCCCTGCACGCGCCCCTGCTCGTAATCGGGGAGCCAAAGCTGCTGGATTTTGAGGGCGTTGAGCGGTTTGACCGGGTGTACGTGAATCTTTACAACAATCTGTGGGGGACGAATTTTAAAATGTGGTATGAGGAAGACATCTTCTGCCGGTTCCTGCTTGTAGAAACAGCCGCAGAGGATAAACAGTGAAACTCATTTGTTACGGCACTGCCGCCGCCGAAGCCATCCCGGCCCTGTATTGCTCCTGCCCGGTCTGTGAAAAAGCCAGGGAGGCCGGCGGAAAAGACGTCAGGTCGCGCCACCTGAGCACGGTGGACGGCGACATCCAGTTTGACATCGGGCCGGATATCTTCTACCAGATCCGGGTGCTGGGGCTGGAGCCCCGGAAGGTCCGCCACCTGGTCATCACCCATACCCACGAAGACCATTTTGCGCCGGATTCGCTCAATCTGCGGGCGGCCCCCTTTTCGCTCGCGCTGGACGCGACGATGGAAATCATCGGGAGCCAGGAAACCATCATGCTGGCACGGGACCGCATGGAGGGCGGCTTCCATCGGCAGGGCCTGATCCCCAGGACCGCCGTACCTTTTGAGCCGCTGGCGCTGGACGGGGAGACCCTGCTGACAGCCCTGCCCGCCAACCACGCGCCCGGGCTGGGAGCGATGGTCTGGCTGCTGGAACGCAGGGGGATAAAGCTGCTTTACGCTCATGACACCGGCCTCCTGTTCCCGGAAGTCATCGACTATCTTTCCGGCAGGGCGCTGGACGCGGTGACGCTGGACTGCACCGGCGCCTACCGCGGCGCGGGGGAACACCACATGCACCTGGCAACCTGTGAGGAAACCGTGCGCACCCTGACAGGCAACGGCGGCCTTAAAAGGGACGCAGCCGTTATCATCAACCACTTTTCCCACGGCGGGGGCGCCCTGCACGCCCAGCTGGAAGCGGAAGCGGCCAAACGCGGCTGGTTCGCCGCCTTTGACGGGATGGAGATCGAGTTTTAGTTCTGTCGCCGATCCTTCACAACGCACAGGAGTCGGGCGGTTGTGTTGTAAATTTTATCGGCAGAAATTCAAACGACTTTTTCAAGAGAAGTGGGAGTCGTTGGAAAACTGGCAGTGGTCAAAACAGGAGTCAAACGCAAAAACAGGGCAGATATCGGCATAAGAGAAGCCCCTGAAAACTCAATGTTTTCAAGGGCTTTTGCCTGGTGGGATTAATTGGACTTGAACCAACGACCTCCACGATGTCAACGTGGCGCTCTAGCCAGCTGAGCTATAATCCCCCGCGGGCAAGAGCAATATTACCATGACATCGGGATGATTGCAAGAACTCATTTGCTTGAGGGGATCCAGGACCGGATGAAGAAGCGTCTGAAGTACGGCAGCTGGAGGCGCGCCTTGTCGACTGGATGGGCTGCCGGTCATCAGGCTGCTGAAACTTAAGGCTGCGCCGCCTTGCCGGTCAAACGGGCGCGTGATAGGATGATCTGGAAGGAACGTTGTTCCGGAAGCGGATGGACATCCGGCTGGCGACGGTGAACAACCGCAGCATGAAAACGACCTTGTGAAGGAAAGAACCATGCAAAACCGGACGACGAAAACCCTTGCGCTGTTATTGGCGCTGTTG
>CAZJCB010000103.1:0-7655 GCA_964544245.1 uncultured Christensenella sp. | reverse complement strand
ATCGCTCATGTCCTTCTCCTTTTTATGGTTGATGTCCTTACAGAAAGTTCAGCGCCGTCCGGAGGGCGCCCCGGGTGACACCTGCGGCGCCGCGCAGGAGGGCCAGGCTATTGTGCAGCGACCGGGGGACCAGGGAAGGCGCCGTCTCGCCCTGTTCCGTCAGATTCGGGAAAGCGGGGAGGGGCTCCTGCTCCGGCTGGGCCGCCTGACGGAGCAGGAGGGTGAAGCGCAGTTCGTCCATCCCCCCGGGGCTGCCTGCCAGCGCCTGGCTGACCCGCAGCATGTCCTCCTCCGGGAGGCTGCCGGTCACGTAGCGCGGCAGCAGGTCCCTTAGTTCCTCAATCCCCATCTTTTCCGCCTCCCATCGCCGCCTGCAGCGTCGCCCTGAGCCTGTGCAGCCTGCTTTTCGCCGTGCCCTCCGGGATGCCCAGCACACCGGCGGCCTCCCTGAGCGTGAACCCTTCCGCGTACACCAGCTGGAGCAGGCTCCGGTCCCCCTCCGGCAGCCGTTTCAGCGCGCTGTCCAGGTCCATTTTCACCAGGCTGCCTTCCTCAAACCCCTCGTCCCCCAAGGTGTCGTCCGCTTCCTCGGTCACCGGGGCCCTGGCCTTCCTGCGCAGGCAGTCCTGGCACTTGTATCCGGCGATGGCGTACAGCCAGGTCTTCAGGGAAGAGCTGCCGGCAAAGCCGCCGATCGCGCGCCAGGCACCCAGCAGGGTCTCCTGGTAAACATCTTCCGCCTCGCTGACTCCCCGCCTCCTGATGAAAGCGAAGAGACCCTGCAGATGCGGCGTCACCAGGCGCTCGAAGGCCGCGGGATCGCCTTGCTGGGCGAGGGTCAGGTCCCGGTCTTGCATCGCGGCCTCCTTTCACCTGTGTAGTCGCAGGGGAAGCGGAGAAGGTTCACTGTTTATGAAAATATTTCACCGACACGGGGCGGCATCGGCCGCGGAGCGCATACAAACAGCGCGCGGGCTTGGCGCGCGGGAGGTCGGGCGTTTTCTTTTATTGCCTCTTTTTGAGCGCCAGCCCGAACACCACGCCGCACAGCCCTCCGGTCACATGGGCCAGCTGGGAGATCATGTCCCTGCGCGTCATGCCGTCCGCGATTTCGCGCCCCAGGTAGATGAAGGCCACCAGGACAAGCGTCAGCGGCACCTTGCCGCCTTCGCGGCCCGCGCTGGCGGAGAGGATGATCAGCATATACACGACGCCGCTGGCGCCCAGGGAGAGGGTGACGGGGGAGAGCGCGATATGGACGAGTCCGGTCACCAGCGCCGTGGCCAGGAGGAGAAGAAGGAAGGGCAAGGCGCCCCAGCGCTTCTCTGTCGGCGGCCCCAGCACCAGCAAAAGGCCCAGGTTGGCGGTGAGGTGCGTGAGGTCTGCGTGGCCCAGCACGTGCAGGAAGAGCCGCGGGACGAACAGGGGGTCTGACAGCGGCGCGCGGTAGACGGAGAACAGGGCGCGTGTGGAAGCGCCGCCGGTGACCGCATGCAGCAGCGTTGCCAGCAGCGACAGCAGGGCAAAACTGAGCGTGACCGGAGAGGAAAGTTCCAGCCAGCCGCGCGGGTCGATCTTCCTGACGAGTCCCCTCAGTTTGCAGTTCACGTGCTCATCCCTGCCTGCCTGTTGAATGAAGACGGGTCAAGGGGCCTGAGATACCCCGGCGTTCTTCCATGCCTATTTCCCCGAGATCGTGATGCCTTCGACCGCCAGCCAGGGCAGGGAGGTCATGCCGTCGTCGACGGTTTCTCTGGAGATGCCCGCAACGCGGCTGAGCATCCCGGCCAGGTTGCCGGAGATCATGGTCTCCGACACGGCCGGGCCGACCTTGCCGTCCAGAATGAGGAAAGAGTTCTTGGCCACGCCGGAGAATTCGCCGTTGGTGCCGGCCGCGCCGCCGGAATAGCGGGAGACCAGCAGGCCCTTTTTGGTACCGGCGATGAGTTCGGACAGGGGCGTGCCGCCCGGCGCCATCACCATGCTGCCCGAGCCGTTGGGCGCGCGGGTCCCTCCGGTCTTCCTTGCGGCGTAGTTGGACAGCATGAAATGCCGCAGCACGCCGTCCCTGATCACGTCGTAATCCTGGGATGCGAAGCCTTCGGCCGTATATCGCTCGCCGCAGACCACGCGTGGGTCCAGGGGTTTCAGGGAGAGGGTGACGCGGCTGTCCGCCACCTGCTCGCCCAGCCTGTCCTTCCACTGGCTGGTGCCGTCCAGCAGCACGCTGTCGGCGGCATAGTTATCCAGGAGTTCGGACAGCATGCTCCCCAGGCAGTCCGGGGTGAAGATGACGGTTCCCTCAAACTTGCCCTGGGTCTGTTCGGTATGGATCTGGCGCTCCGCGTCCCCGAGGTTCTGCCGGACGCTGCCAAGGTCCAGGAAGGGCCTGTCCAGGGTGTCGGTCACCAGGCCGGAATAGTTGAAGGAGGAGGACTTGTCGCCCTCGTGCCCGGAAAACATCAGCGTGACCTCGTACTGGCCGCTGAGGGTCCGGTATATAACGCCGTGGCTGTTCAGGTAGACGCCGCTGCGGCTGGCGTGCGCGGTGACCACCTGTTCCAGGATGATTTTGGGGTATTCCCGGTGGACGCTGTCCATCAGTTCCCGGGTGCGCTGGAAAAGCCTTTCCATGTCCGCCTCCGGCGCGCCGTCCCTGAACTCGCCCTGCCCCTCTTTCGCCAATTCCCATGCGTCGTCCGGCTGCGCGGCCTCTGCGGAGGAAACGCAGTCGCGCGCTGCCTGGAGCACCGCGTCCGGCTCAAAGCTGTTGCCGCTGACGCTGCCGCGGCGGCCCCCCTTGACCGCCTGCAGGCTCAGGGCTTTGTCCAGCGTGGTGCGCAGGAGGGTGAACCGGCCGCCCTCAATGGTGAACTCGCTCTTTTTGCCGCTGAGCGCCTGCGCGCTCGCGCTGTCGGCGCCCAGGGCCTTCAGTTCCTTCAGGGCGAGCGCGGCCGTTTCTTTCAAATGACTCATGCTATTTGCCTCCTATCATCACCTGGCAGCGCAGGTCAGGCCCGCCCGTGCCCACGGGCATGGGCTGTTTCTTGCCGCAGAAACCGGAAGAGTTCCAGGTGAGGGTGTCCGACACCATGTCCACGGTCTTGAGCATCTGGAAGGCCACGCCGGAAATGGTGGTGTCAAAGATGGCCCTGCCCAGCCGGCCGTTTTTGATCTCATAGCCCAGGCTGACGCCGAACATGAACTCGCCCGTGGTGTCCGCCTGGCCGTTGTTGGTGTACATCAGGTAGTATCCATCCTCCACCGAGGCGATCATTTCCTGCAGTTTGTGCGGCCCCGGGTGCACGGCGGTGTTGCGCATGCGGATGAGGGGCTCGTCGTTGAAGGCGAAGGCGCGTGCGCTGCCCCGCGGCTTCATGTTGAAGTGCCGCCCGGTCTCCCGATTGAGCATATATCCTTCCAGCCTGCCGTTGCGGATGAGTTCCGCGTCCTCGGCCAGCACGCCTTCATCGTCCACGTACACCGGCAGGGGGGCGGCCTCGCCAAAGGCGGTGTGGGCGAAGTCCGTCATGGAGACCAGGGGGCTGGCGACCATCTGATTCAGCATCGGGCCTGCCACCGAGCCGCCCAGCACCAGGTCGGCTTCCACCGTGTGGCCCACGGCTTCGTGCGCCAGGATGCCGGACAGCTCGCCGGAGAGGATGCAGGTTTTCAGCCCCGCGTCGGCGTAGACGCCTTCGCGCTTTTTCATCAGGTGCTCATACAGCCGGTCCGCCTCGCCAAAGAGGCTGGCCGGGTCGGAAAAGCGCGTGTCAAAGGTGCCCGAGCCGCCGAAGGACTTGAAGATCTCCACCGGCATGCCGGCGGCGGTCTGGCTGTTCAGGAAGATGTAGACGTAGGACCGCGGGGCCAGGGTGTGCGCCGCGTAGCCGTCGCTGGTCAGCAGCTGCTTTTCCATGGAGTCGGCATATGCCACCACCGTGCGGCTGGCGAGGTCGGGATGCTTCGCCTTGATGTACTCGTCCAGCCCCGTAATGAAGTCCAGGTAGCGTTTCTGCTCGATATCATTGAAGTCCTCCTCCCTGGGGAAGGAGCCTGCGGCGATGGCGGGCAGGGGACCCTTGCCGGGCTGGACCTTTTCCTTCAGGAAACGGGCGTTTTCGCTCGCCGCCGCCAGCGCGGCTTTGGCCGCATGCGGGGTCGCCTCCGCGGCGGAGGCGAAGCCGTACACGCCGTCGTCATACACGCGGGCGCTGACGCCCTGGCTGTCTGTGCGGGTGTTGCGCACCAGGCTGCCGCCCAGCAGTGTCAGCCGCCTGGACAGGCTGCGCTGCGCGCGCAGCTCGCTGTGCGCCCCCGGCGCGAAGCTGCCGTGCAGGGAAGAGATGATGTCTGGTAACAAGGATGAAGCCTCCTTCTCAGGGTCTCAGGACGGGTCCGGACAAATGATGATAGCATCCCCGGCCCGCTTTTCGCAAACCCGGCGGCCTTTACGCCAGGTTTTCCATCATGAAGCGGAACACCAGGTCGTCCACGCCCGGCAGGAATTCGTGGCCGAAGTCCGGCCACAGCTCATAGCGCTTTTTCGCCCTGATCTTGTTGTAGGCGGCGAACTGGGTGGAGGGCGGGCACACCGTGTCCATCAGCCCTGTGCACATCATCACGTCGCCCCGGATGCGCCCGGCCAGGTGCTGCAGGTCGATGTACCCCAACTTGGTGAAGACCTGTTCTTCCCGCTTGTGCTGCGGGTCAAAGCGGCGGAAATAGTCCTTCAGTTCCTTGTAGGCGTCCACCGCCAGGTCCATGTTCCACACCCTGCGGTAGTCGCACATGAAGGGGTAGATGGGGGCCAGGCACTTGATGCGCGGGTCCAGGGATGCCGCGGCCAGGGTCAGCGCGCCGCCCTGGCTGCCCCCCGTCGCGCCCACGCGCGCCGCGTCCACATAGGGCAGCGCCATCACGATGCGGGAGAGCTGCGCGGTGTCCAGGAACAAGGCGCGGATGAGCATCCTGTCCGGGTCCGGGTCGTCCAGGCCGCGGATGATCTGCCCGGACAGCGTGTTGCCCTGCACGCCGCCCACGTCCTGGGATTTGCCGCCCTGCCCGCGGCTGTCCAGCGCCGCGACCACGAAGCCGGCCTGGGCGTAGGCGAGGTGGTGCGCCCAGTCGCCCGAGTCGCCGGAATAGCCGTGGAAGCGCAGCACCGCGGGGCATTTCTCCCCGGCTTTTGGTTTGAGCAGTTTGGCGTACACGCGGGCCCCGCCCACGCCTGAAAACCACAGATGGAAGCATTCCACGCCCGGGGCGGTGAATTCGGCGGGGACCAGTTCGCATCCGGTGCCCATCGAGCGCATCTGCGTGAGCGCGCGGGCCCAGTACACCTCAAAATCCTCCGGCCTGGGGTTGGTGCCTTCATAGGTCAAGAGCTGTTCCAGCGGCATTTCAAAAACGGCCATGGGGTTCCTCCTGAATGCTTGATTTGTATGGATAATACGCCGCGGGCAAGGGCTTGTAAAGCGCCATGCCCTGTTCCTTTTTCCGCCTGCCTGGCCCGTGCGGCCGGGAGGTTCCTATGGGCCGAGGGCCGTGATGGGAACGACGTGCACGCCGTCCGCACGCGTATAGGCAGCGCTTCCGGTCCCGCAGATGACGCCCAGCGCGCCAGGCATATGAGCGCCGGGGGTTGCCGCCAGATCAGCTTTGATTGCCAGCAGGTTTTCTGCCGCCTGGTCAATCTGGTGGGCACCAAGCTTGATTTCAAAAGCACCCCATCGGCCGTCAGGCAGCTCAACGATCGCGTCAATCTCGCGGTTTTTGTAGTCCTGGTAGTGATAAAGCTTTGCGTTTTGAACGTCCGCATAGATTCTAAGGTCCCGATCGCACAGGGCCTCAAACATGAAACCGAACGTCTCAAGGTCACGCAGGAGCATATCCCCGTTCAGCCCAAGGGCCGCGCATGCCAGCGAAGGATCGGAAAAGTGACGTTTCTCCCGCTGCCTGATCCGGACGGTGGAGCGGATATTGCTGCTGAACGGCGGTTGGTTTTCAATCAGGAACAGCCGGTCAAGCACGTCGAGGTAAGCGGCGATCGTGTTCAGGTCGGCGGGCTGTATTTCATTTGCCTGCATATCCCTTTGCAGGGTTGTTTGGCTGGCCGTTGTGCTTTCGTTCCTTGCCAGGGAACGAAGCAGCTGATTCACCTTGGACTGGTCGCGCTGGATACCGTCCAGACGCGCGATGTCCTGGCGAACTACGGCGTTGAGGTAGTTCCGCGGGATCTCACTGACCAGGTCGCGTTCAAGGGATAAGGCAGCCGGCCAACCGCCACGGACGGTATAGTAAATCAGGTCATTGATCGAAACCGCTTGTGTTCTGAGGGTCGGAATGCGTTCCCCGAACAGGTCCATCAACGGTACCTGGCCAGTGGATTCCCCTGACTCAAACAGCGACATCGGACGCATACGGACTGTCCCGATGCGGCCCGCGCCGCTGTGCAGCACCCCTTTATACCTGGGCGTCGCTGAACCGGTCAGGATGAACTGGCCTTTCTCGCCGGATTGATCCACTGCAAAGCGTACGGCATCCCAGATCGAAGGCACTTCCTGCCATTCGTCAATCAGGCGGGGACGTTTGCCCGCCAGTATGGAATTTACATCCAAACGCGCCAGTTCCCTGTTGCTGAAATGATTGCTGGGGTCCCCGATGAAGACGGCGCTGTTGGCCTGGGTCAGGGACGTCCAGGTTTTTCCGCACCACTTCGGGCCTTCGATGCAGACCGCGCCGAATGCGGCAAGCATTCGTTCCGCCTTGGCGTCTATCAGCCTTGGGCGATATCCTTCAGGTCTCATGCTCTTGCTCCTCCCATGACCGGATGGCATCAGGATATTCCGTTCAGTCATATTTGTCAACTTCGTTCAGTAAGATTAGTGCTTTCCATTCAGTAGAATTTCAAATTTTCATTCAGTCAGTTTTCGTCGTTCCATTCAGTCGGATTTATCTGGAAGGGATAGGTGCTGCCTCCTCACCGCGGGGCATGCGTTTCCGCCAGTCCATCCGCTCTGCGCATCTGCGCGCGCCCGGTTGACCGCCCCCGTTTCCCCTTGCTATGATAAAGAAAAAGGGGGACGGACAGGGATGAACGTACTGATGGTCAACGGCAGCGCGCGCCGGGACGGCTGCACCCATACGGCGCTGAACGTGGTGGCGGAGACGCTCAAAGAGCAGGGGATCGCCTCGGAAATCGTCTGGGCCGGGAACCAGCCCATCCGCGACTGCACCGCCTGCGGCTCCTGCCGGAAACTGGACAACGCCTGCGTCTTTGACGACGACCTGGTCAATGTTCTGATTCGGAAAGCGGAGGCGGCGGACGGCTTCGTGTTCGGTTCGCCGGTCTATTTTTCCAACATTTCCGGCCATCTGCACAGCCTGCTCAACCGCGTGTTCTATTCCAGCGCCAGGGTGTTCAGGGGCAAGCCCGGGGCCGCCCTCGTTTCCGCCCGCCGTGCCGGCACCACCGCGTCCCTGGAAAACCTGAACCAGTACCTCGCCTACTGCGAGATGCCCATCGTCACCTCCAGTTACTGGAACATGGTGCACGGCTTCACGCCGGAGGACGTGATGCAGGACCTGGAAGGGCTGCAGACCCTGCGCAACCTGGGCCGCAACATGGCCTGGCTGCTGCGGTGCCAGCAGGC
>CAZJCB010000102.1:0-7665 GCA_964544245.1 uncultured Christensenella sp. | reverse complement strand
ACATCGCGGACGTGGTGCGCCGGTGCAGGGGGCATGGCGGCTTCGCTTTCGGCTCAGGCAACTCCATCCCCGACTATGTGCCGGTTGAGGGCTTCCTGAATATGAACGGGATCATCAGGGGCCTGCGGGGGGAACAGTAGCCGGCCGGCACACATCATGGGACAGGTGACTCATTCAGCGGGATGTTATTTGATGCTGAAGGTCGTTCCCTGGATGAAGTAGTTGCGCAGGCTGATGAACAGGGCGAGCGTAGGGATGCTTGTTATCAGGACGCTGGTCATCAGGACGGGGAGATTGCCACCACCTTCACCGGCGATTTGTGTAATGGATACCATGACCGGTCTGACCGAAGGCGTCTGGGAGAGAACCATTCCGAAGAGCAGGTCGTTCCATATCCACATCGCCTGAAACACGATGACGACAGCAGTGGGGATTTTCAGCAAGGATAGGTAAATCCTTGGAAGTGTTGAATACATGCTGCAGCCGTCAATCATTGCGGATTCGAACAACTCCTTGGACAGGCTCATGAAATAACTTCGATAGACAAATGTCGCGAACGGGGTACAGATGGTTCCGTAGAACAAGATCATGCCGATGCGAGTGTCGTACAGTTTTGCTGATATAAAAATTTTATACAGCGGCATCAGATAGAGCTGAAAAGGGAACACCGTCCCTGAATAAATCAGGATAAACAGAAGGAAACTGAACTTTGGACGGACAATCGAGATACCGTAGGCAGCGGGAATGCTGACAAGGATGCACAGCAGTGTTCCAAATACGGAATAGATAAAAGAGTTCCCGAAATGCCTGAACAGCTGGAAGCGGTTGACAGCGGTGTTGAAATTCTCAATAAACCCATTTGCTAAGGGGAGGCCGAATGACCGCGAGGTCATAAAGTCATTGGGTGTCTTGAATGCGTTTGCAAAAGACACAATCAATGGAAACAACCACATCAATGCCAGCAGGGAGAAGCCGGCTACCCATAGGTTTTTGGTCATTTTTCGGCGATTCATCATGTTTGGTTTGCCTACTTATATTCTATCGTGTCAGAATAAACCATTTTCCTTATATAGACAGACGCAATTGGCAGGATGACCAGCGACAGGAACACGGCAATGGCCGCGCCGTAACCCATTTTTGTCTTGGAAAATGTTTCCATGTACATGGTGACGGCCAGCGTTTCGCTTGTCCGGGCGGGGCCGCCCTTGGTCATCATATAAATCAGGTCGAAGGTTTTAAAGGAGTTCACGATCGCCATGCCGATAACGATGGTGTGTGTCGGCTTGAGCATCGGGAAGATAATGTGAACAAAGGTCCCCCACTGCCCAGCACCGTCGATGGCCGCCGCTTCCAATGGCTCTTTTGGTAATTGTGTCAGCCCCATCAGATACAAAACCATTGAAGAACCCATTCCTTGCCAGAGGGATGCAACCAGCATGGAGACAGTGTTCAGCGGCACCTTGTAAAGCCATTCAATGCGTTCCGTCCGCCCCAGCAGCGCAAGCAAATCATTGATGACGCCATACTCAGCACCATACATATAAATCCAGACGGCACCAGTCGATACAAAGGAGATTGCCAGCGGGACGAAAAACACCGACTTGAAAACCGTTTCACCCGGAATATCTTTCACGAATACAGCGACCATCAGCGCGCTGGTCACGACAACAGCGATGGTAAAAACGACCCAGATCAATGTGTTTGTCAGGGAACTGATGAAGATCGGATCCTGAAACAGCCTGGCATAATTGCTAAACCCAATCCATTTCATGGGCTTCAGACCGTCCCATTTGAAAAAACTGATGTAGGTGTTGTAAAAAATGGGGATAATTAAAAAAACAGCCACCAGGATAAACGCAGGAGCGATATATAAATATCCGGCAAGCATTTCCTTGCGTCTTCGCATGGGGTTTCTCCTTCAGGAAAAGCCGGAAAGGGAACTCTTCCCTTTCCGGCACGATGTATTACTCCCAGTAACTGTCGGCCTCAGCCTGCACAGCATTCAGCAGAGCCGGCAACTTATCAAGGTCGGGACTCAGGATAAAGGCGTCGAAACATTCAACACCGGCCATCATAATCGGAGTGGGGCAGTTTTCCCAGTACCGGTTATGGAGTTCATAACCCTCTTCGGTCAATTCCTTTACTCGGTCCGCGATGACAGGATCCAGGTGACTGGCGTCCGCGGAGGGGTTGCCAGGAATCTTGTTCGCTATTTTGGCATAGGCCCCGTTGCCTTCCTTGGACATCAGGTACTTCAGCAGCGTGAGCGTTTCCTCAGGACTCTTGTTGTTCTTCGCTGCCTGGATGGAACTCACTTCATAGACAATGACATTTTTCTGGCCTTCAAACGGAGGCAGCAGGAACGAACCGACTTTTCCATCCGCCATCGCCGCATCCAGCTGCGGTGACAGGTACCAGCTCCCGCACTGGACCATGGCCAGCCTGTCTTCGTTGAAAAGTTTTGGGATGTCGCTGAAGAGGTCAAGGGATGCGGCTGTGAAGTAACCCTTGTCCATCATGCTCTTCCAATACGCAAACATGTTCAGCACCGCGGGGTTGTCCCACTTGATCCTTCCGGCACACAGGTCTTCATAAGCCTGCGGGTTTGACCTCAGCAGGAGCTCTTCAAACCAGATGAAACTGGTCCAGCCATCATTCGCGGTGAGGTTGAAAGGGGTCACGCCGTTGGCAACCAGTGTGTCGCAGACGCTTTCCAGTTCAGCCCAGGTTTCAGGGGGCGTCAGGTCGTATTTTTCGAAAACGGTCTTGTTGTAGTAAACATACCAGTATGACAGATCCAGGGGCATACCAAAGCATTTGCCGTCAAATGTGAAGGCCTGCCTCAGCCCTTCGCTGTACTCGCTTTTCAGTTCATCCCATACGGAGGTGACGTCCATTACGAGATCAGCTTCAACCAGTTCTGCGCCCTGATAAGTCGACCACCATGTGAAAAGCTGGGGCGCCTTGTCAGTTGGAAGGGCCGTTTTCATATTTGCGGCAAACAAGTCAGTCGCGGGATATGGCACCGGGGTAAATGCGAACCCGCACGCTTCTTTGGCGAGTTTTGACCATTCCTCAAAAAAGGGTTGATAATTAGGGTTCAGTTTGTCATGTGACAGGATGATCTCTTCAGCGAAGACAGCCGAGGTAGTCAGAAGGAGCAGGCATAGCGTCAGTGACAGCAGTCTCTTCATGGGTAATCCTCCTTATTTTTTATGCCATTACGGCATTGAGTCCGGTTTACGGCCTGTTATCTGAATGATAGAGCAGTTTCATATACTGCGACGATGTTCTCAACAGGGACCCCAGGCTGGATGTTGTGTACCTGTGTGAACACAAACCCTCCCCCTGGAGAAAAGGTCTCGATGAGTTTCCTTGTTTCCCTTCGGCAGTCCTCCACACTGCCGTTTGTCATGGTCTGCGATGTGTTGGACCCGCCGCCCCAGAAGGAGAGGGCGTTGCCATATTCCTTTTTGAGCATTTCGGGATCCATCCCTGCCGCTGAGAGTTGGACGGGGTTGAGCACTTCAACCCCGGCGTCAATCAGGTCCGGAATCAGGGGCGCGATTGCGCCGCAGCTGTGGAGGAACACTTTGCAGTCGGGATAGTGGCTCCTGACCCAACGGTATTGCCGCATGTGATAAGGCTTGACCATCTGCCGGTAGGTATCTGTGGATATCTGCGGTGCCAGCTGGGTGCCCAGGTCGTCGCCGAACTGAATGACCTGGACATATCCAGTAATGTGCGGCAGCAGATTTTCCAGGTTTTTTATGTGGTTGTCTGTCAACTTGTTGAAATAGTAATGCATCAGGTCTGGTTCTGTGAGCAGGTTGACAAAAAAAGTTTCATAACCGAAATCCTGTTGCCCCGCTTCAAAAATGTTTCCGCCGAAGGGAACCAGGATGGCTTTATCTGTTTTTTCGTATAGTTCTTTTACTTCCTGGGCTACAAACCCGACGTCTATATCTGAAAGTGGTACAAGCGGTATGCTGTCGATATCCGATTCGCTCTCACAATGCTGATAAGGGTGAGCGATCTGGTCAAAATACAGGCCCTTGGCCGGTTTACAGGCCCACTTCTCCCCGTTTTGGAAAAGGTATTCATTTCCTTTTGCGTCACTGACAGGGTGATAGCCATCCGGGACACGCACCTGCTGTCCGTTCATACTGATGGTCCGCCAGCCTTCATCAATCGGGATTCCAAACGCCGGGCAGCGCATGTGCGCCTGCACGACGTCTCCGCCCAGGAGGCTGAGCGCTTCAGTTTGTGGCTCAGCCAGCTGTTGGAAAACGTCATACATTTTCGGAGGTTCGAGTTTTAGCTTAAGGTGCCTGACAAGTTCAATATAGGCGAGTACATGGATTCCTGTGGATCGCATACCGCCAAAGTCAACCGCGAGTCCGTCAGGTTCCTGATGCCGAAGGCTGCTGACAACACGCTCCCTGCCTGTCATTGGAACATTCTCCTTCCGGGTGCTATTGCCGCATCTGATTCAGAAAATCACGCGGTTTTGCAGACATGGTTCATAGATAATTCTCTTCCTGAATTTTAGAACACTTCCGGCATAAAAGAAGGCACTATCCTAAGAAGGAAATTGCACTAAACGGCGTCCTTTTGTTCCTTTATCAACTGGAATTGCGCAGAAGGGTTCATTTTTTCTTCCATCTGCTTTCTGAACAAACCGGGCGAAATGCCGTAATTTTTTCTGAAAAGGCGGTTGAACAGGCTTTGATTGCGGATACCGACGAGCCCTGAAATCTCCAACAGGCTTAGTTCGCGACGATACATCAGTTCAACAGCCCTGCCAAGACGCGCTTCAACGATGAACTGCTGCACAGTCTTGCCGGTTTCTTCCCTGAACTTCCTGCTGAAATAGGCAGGCGACATAAAAGCTTCCGCGGCAAGCTGCTCCAGGCTGAGTTTGTCCGCCATATTGGATTGGATGAAATAGATGACCCTGTGCATTGCGCTGGCGTGCCTGGTATGGCTGAAATCAAACACCAGCTTCATCAGTTCATTTGCTACTTCCGTAAGCCAGTAGCACAATTCCTCAAAGCCCTGAATGAGCGAGAGCCGGTGATAATAGCGGTAGGTTTTTTCCTGGATCAACCCCGGGTCCGCGCCGTTCTCCGCTGCTTTGCGCGACATCAGTACCAAAAGCTCGTTGATGTGCGATTTCATCCTGGGGAATGACATGCCGGATATAATCAGGATGTTGCTCAGCAGTTCATTGAGCAGCCTGTTGGCGTCTTTCTGCCGGTTTTGCGACATGGCTTCCAGCAGTTCCCGCTCCTTGTCATAAGGATATGGAGCAATGCCTACCTTTTGCTTGGTCTGCAGGATATATGCTGAAATCTGCCCTTGCAGGAGATCGGAAGCTTCCTGCTTGCGCAGGTTGGAGACTTCCTCGGCGCTGCTGACAAAGCCGGCGGCAAGGAACAGCATGTTGGACAGGGCGGAAACCCTGGCTGGTGTGACAGAAGGGATCTCAGATATCAGGGCTCTCAACTCATCTGTTTTCTCCGGTGATTTTGCAAGGAAATCAAACAGTTCAACGTTCAGGTAATCCTCCATGTCAGCCATCAGGAAAGGCCCCGCCATCAGTTTTGCTTCGCACCCGAACCGCCCAATGATAGGCGATACCGCGAATCCAAACCCACAGGGGCAATAGTAGATATACTTTCCTCCAAAACGCTCGGCTTCCATCAAGGCGGAACGGTGCAACTGACAGCAGGCATCCTTGTTTCTGGCGACAAGTTTGCATAATGAATTGGATTGGCAGGTGTAGCCTGATTTCTTGATCACAGTATCGTCCGATGTTGAGAGGATACATCCCAGGCCCGCGGCCTGTGACAGCGAAACCGCGGACATAGCTGCCAGTTCGAGGTTGACGGAATATTGCATGTCGCTCCCATAATCAGTTTTGGTGTTGAACAAGTTGATTGTACCTTTTTTTTCTGAACTGTCAAACCAGCCGACATTCCTGGCCGTTTCCGCGGTCCCTTTCCCGTCCCCGGCGGCCCCCGGACCATTTTGTCCGTTTTGCTTGTATGCCGGCGGTTCATATGGTAGAATATCATCCGTTGTAAGCATACAGCGCATGGATGCAATAGAAATACAGGGGGAAGACACATGGCTGACTACGGAACCAAGGACATCCGGAACATCGCCCTCATGGGGCATGGCAGCGAGGGGAAGACGACCCTGGTTGAGTCGATGCTCTTCGCTGCCGGCAACATCGACCGTCAGGGCAGGGTGGAAGACGGAACCACCACCACGGACTTCGACCCGGAAGAGACCAGGCGCAGCATTTCCATCTCCGCGGCTGTGGCGCCGGTGGAGTGGAAGAACGTCAAGATCAACCTGATCGACGTTCCCGGCTACTTTGACTTTGTCGGCGAGGCCATCGGCCCCGCGCGCGTGGTGCGCATGGCCGGCATCGTGGTGTCCGCTGTGGGCGGGCTGACCGTGGGCGCGGACAAGGCCTGGAACGCCGCCTCGAAGCAGGGCAACGGGCGGATGTTCATCATCAACCAGATGGACCGAGAAAACGCCGATTTTGCCAAGGTGATGGCCGGCCTTCGCGACAGGTACGGCAGCAGCGTGGTTCCCCTGATCGTGCCCATCGGCAGCGCCGCGGGGTTCAGGGGCGTCGTCAACCTGCTGGAAAACAAAGCCTATGAGGGCGCTGGCAAGGCGCTGAAGGAAGTGCCCGTCCCGGCGGAATTGAACAGCCTGGTCGAGCAGTACATGGGAGAGATCACCGAAGTCGCCGCCGAGGCGGACGACGCGCTGCTGGAGAAGTATTTCGAAGAGGGCGAACTGAGCCACGACGAGATCCTGGTCGGCTTCCGCAAAGGCCTGCAGGCGGGGAAGATCGTGCCCGTGGTGGGCGTTTCCGCGGTGACCGGCGTGGGCGTCGCGAAGCTGCTGGACATGATGGTGGAGTACCTCAACTCCCCGGAGGGCACCGCGGCGGAAGGCGTCAACCCCAAAAACGGCGAGCCTGCCGTGCGCAGGTGCGACAATGCCGAACCCTTTTCCGCCTTCGTGTTCAAGACCCTGGCCGACCCCTTTGTGGGCAAGCTGTCCCTCGTCCGCGTGATGTCGGGCTCCCTCACGCCCTCCACCCCGCTGTACAACGCCAACCAGGAAAAGGCGGAAAAGGCCGGCGGGCTGTTCGTGATGCGCGGGAAAAAGCAGACCAACGCGCAGGCGCTCTCCGCCGGTGACATCGGCGCCTTGAGCAAGCTGGGCTTTACCGCCACGGGCGACACGCTGTGCGACCCGAACGCCCCCGTCCGCTACCCCGAGCTGGTCTTCCCGGCCCCCTGCTTCACCAAGGCGATCTTCGCCGCCAAGCAGGGCGAGGAGGACAAGGTCTTCTCCGGCCTCACCCGCCTTCAGGAAGAAGACCCCACCATCAAGACCGAAAAGAGCGCTGAGACGACGGAAACCCTGCTCTCCGGGCAGGGGGAACTGCACCTGGACGTGGTACGGTCCAAGCTGCAGAACAAGTTCGGCGCGGCCGCCCTGCTGGAAGAGCCCAAGGTGCCCTACCGGGAGACCATCAGGAAGACCGTTTCCACGCAGGGCCGCCACAAGAAGCAGTCCGGCGGTCACGGCCAGTTCGGCGACGTGTGGATCGAGTTCTCCCCCATCGGC